>NZ_JBFAJA010000046.1:79815-96988 GCF_040654975.1 Dactylosporangium sp. NPDC050588
CGCAGCCCCGCAGCCCCGCAGCCCCGCAGCCCCGCAGCCCCGCAGCCCCGCAGCCCCGCAGCCCCGCAGCCCCGCAGCCCCGCAGCCCCGCAGCCGGCCAGCGGTGGTCGGTGATCCTGGCAGGAGTGGCGCTCGCCGGCGGTGTGGTCCCCGGCAGGGCTGGAGACGGCACCGCCGGCGAAGATCAGTGGTCCTGGCAGCAGGGGCGCTGGGAGGCGGACTCGAACGGGACGAGGACGCCGCCGCGGGCGAACTGGGTCACGAGGGTCAGCACGCCGTCGCGCCAGATGGGGCGGACGAAGTCGCCGGTGTCGATCAGCATCTCCGGGACGGCGGTCAGGCCGCCGAGGATGACGACGCGGTCGATGGCGGAGTCCGCCAGTACGGTCGAGACCGCCACCACGCCGGTGAGCTTCTCCCAGCCGGGGAAGAGGACGGCGCGGGCGCCCTCCGGCGCAGTGCCCGTGCCGACCTGGACCTCGCCGCCCTCGAAGTACGTGAACGCGGGGCGGCCGCCCACCAGGATGTGGTGGTCGGCCGCCGTGACGTCGGGAAATCCCATTACCGGGGGTAGACCCAGATCGGGTTCGCGTAGAACCAGAGGTCCTTCCACGGGTCGGCGTCGCCGACGACGTCGATCGCGGGGCCTGCCGGGTCGACCGCCGGGCCGTGGTAGCCGGGGGCGGTGCGGTTGCCGTCGGTGCCGCGCAGCCGGACGTAGAAGGGCTGGTCGACGGGGCCGAGGTCGTAGGTGAACGCGACCGTGCCCGTGGACTTGTTGACCTCGAAGGACTTCACGACCTTCGTGTCGGGGGCCTTGAACGTGTCCTTGTCGGAGACGGCGCCCGTGACGGCGCCGCGGATCACGTCGACGCGGGCGAGGGTCGGCACGAAGTTCGCCCAGTTCGGCGTGTTCGCCAGCTTGATGCGGATGGTGAGCTCCGCGCGCTGGCCGCGGCGGACCACCAGTGAGTCGCCCAGGGTGACGCCGGAGCCGCCCGCGCGGACCTGGACGTCGAGGGCGCTGATCAGGCCGCCGTGGTCGACCCAGACGCGGCCGGCCCGCAGGGCCTCCATGACGGCGGCGTAGCCGAAGTTGCGCGCGCCGACGTGGGTACGGCTGTAGTAGCCGGGCCAGAAGTCACCGGGGGTGAGGCTGGCCGGCTGGCCGTACACCGGGTCGAAGTGGTAGCCGTTGGCGTTGAAGTCGGTGTTGTCGGGACGCTTCGCGGTCTCCTCGTAGACGACGTGGGAGTCCGAGTTCGCGGTGATCCACCACGCCTTGCCCTCGGCGAGGAGGCTGTCCCAGAGACCGCCGACGGTGGAGGTCATCCAGTCGAAGCCGCCCCAGGTGCGGTAGCTCTCCAGCGGGTAGCCGGGGAACGAGGAGGCGCCGGGCGCGTTGCCGTAGAAGCCGCGGGCGGAGCCGCCACCGGTCGGCTTGGCGATACCGGCGGCCTGGTGGCCGGGGGCGCCCTCGAAGCCGATCGCGATGCGCGGGTTGGCGTCGCGCCAGCCGCGGATCTCGTGCGGCGAGTCGATGCCGTTACGGGCGGGGTGGTTGGCCAGGAACAGCGCGTCCTGCACCCGCCGCTTCGTGACCTGCTCGCCGAGGAACTTCACGCCGGCGATGGCGAGAGCCTCGGTGACCAGGGACGGGTCGACGGCGCCGACGACGGAGCCGTCGAACGTGTTCTCGAACTCCTTCAGGACCGCGACCTCGTTGGCGCCGGGGTGCACGAAGACGGTGCCGTGCTCGGCGGCCGGGATGTTCCACTCCAGGCCCTGGAAGACGAGGACGTCCTTGTAGTCGTCGCGGGCCGCCCGGATGTCGGGGTTGACCTTGTCGACGCCGATCTTCACGTGACCGGTGCTGCCGTGGTCGGTGATGACCATCCAGTCCAGCCCGTACGCGGAGGCGTGCCGCACGTGGTCGGAGACCCGGTACATGCCGTCGCTGGAGAACTGGGTGTGGATGTGGTGGTCGCCGGCGAGCCACTTGTAGCCGTTGCCCAGCGGGCGGCCGTGCCCGTGCCGGTCGTAGCCGTCGAAGCCGGCGTGGT
This sequence comes from Dactylosporangium sp. NPDC050588, assembly GCF_040654975.1. NCBI lineage: Bacteria > Bacillati > Actinomycetota > Actinomycetes > Micromonosporales > Micromonosporaceae > Dactylosporangium > Dactylosporangium sp. NPDC050588. The sequence continues at coordinate 81,879 of NZ_JBFAJA010000046.1, forward strand.
CGTCGTCGCCGTGGGCGTGCGCGGTCCCGGCGCCGGCGAGGGCACCGCCGGCCGCGGCCGCGGCACCGAGCAGGCCGGCGCGGCGCAGGAAGCCGCGGCGGGAGACGTCGCCGGGGGAGAGCTCGCTGTCGGGGATCGAGGCGTCGAGCACCGCGGGGACGTCGCCGGCAGCCTGCGGCATGTCCTCGTGGTGATGGTGGTGGCCGTGGCCCATGTTGGGGGCTCCGTTCAGAGTCGATGGTCCTCACCGGGGAATCTCGACCGCCTGAACGAACATCAGGTAGCGACGTGGCTATGTATGCACGAACTTCAGCAAGATCAATGCCGCTGCGAGGGTCGCGCCGGCGAGCACGACCGACCCGTCGGACCAGCCGAAACGGGTCTCGCGGGCGCTGGTGCGGGGCTGCCCCCGGTCGAAGCCGCGGGCCTCCATCGCGGTGGCGAGCCGGATGCCGCGCCGGATCGCGCCGACGAGCAACCCGAACGTCGCCGACGCCGCGAGCCGCAGGTGCGCGACCGGGTTCCAACCGGCGTCGATGCCGCGGGCCCGCCGGGCGAGGCGGATCAGCCGGTACTCGTCGGTGAGCAGCGGCACGAGCCGGAACGCGGCGAGCGCGCCGATCGCGAACCGGGGCGGCACCTTCACGTGCGCGATGAGCGAGTCGGCGAGGTCGGTGGGGTCGATCGTCGCGAACATCACGAACCCGGGCAGGCCGATCGCGATGAGCCGCAGCGCGTAGCCGAGCGCCGGCTCGTGTACCTCGAAGCCGGCGACGGTGCCGACGACCGGTCCCGTACGGGCGCCGAGCAGCACCGTGAAGACGAGCACGACGGTCGCGGACAGCAGCAGCGGCCACCCGCGCCGCCACAGCTGCGCCGCGCTCAGGCCGGTGAGCGGCAGCAGCGCCAGCTCCACGCCGATCGCGACCGCTGTGACGAACGGGTCGACGGTCGACAGCACGGCGGCGGTGAGCAGCGCCGCCGCGAGCAGTTTCGCGGTCGCGTCGCGACGGCGCAGCCAGGCGGTCATGCGCGGTCCAGCCGCAGCCGGCGGTCGCCGACGTGGTCCAGCCGCAGCCGGCGGTCGCCGAGCGCCCGCACGAGGTCCCGGTCGTGGGTGACGATCACCAGGCCGCGGCCCTCGTCCCGCAGGTCCGCGAGGAGGTCGACCAGCTCCCGCCACGTCCGCGGGTCCTGGCCGAATGTCGGTTCGTCGAGGATCAGCAGGTCCGGGGCGGCGGCGAGGGCCGTGGCGACGCTGAGCCTGCGCTGTTCGCCGCCGCTCAGGGTGTACGGGTTGGCGAGGGCGAGCCGGTCGAGGCGCAGCCGGCTCAGCAGGTCGTCGACGACCTTCGGGTCGCGGCCGCCGAGAAGCAGCTCGTCGCGGACGGTCGAGGTGACGAACTGGTGCTCCGGGTTCTGGAAGACCGAGCCGATCCGGCCGGCGAGCTTCGAGGCCCGCCAGCGGTGCGGCGGCCGCCGCTCGCCGGGGGCGTGCACCCGGCCGGGCTTCGCCGGCTTCGTCAACCCGCCCAGCAGCAGCGCCAGGGTCGACTTGCCGGCGCCGTTGGGGCCTTCGACGACGAGGGCCTCGCCGGCGCGGACGACCTCGTCGACGACGTTGCCGGTGTGCCGCAGCGCCAGCCGCTCCGCGGTCAGCAGGACCGGGCCGGCACCGGGGCCGGGACGGTGCGGCACGACGAGCGGCTCCTGCTCCTCGCCCAGCGTGACCACCCGGTCGACCAGGGTCAGCGCGTCCTCGAGGCGGTGTTCGACGAGGATCATGGTGGCGTCGACTTCGTGCAGAGCTTTCGCGAGCGCTGCCCGTACCAGCTGCGCACCCGCCGGATCGAGGTTGGCGGTCGGCTCGTCGAGCAGGAGCAGCCGCGGCTGCGACACGAGCACGCCGGCGATCGCGAGCCGCTGCTGCTCACCGCCGGACAGCTGGGCCGTGTCGCGGTCGCGGTCGTACGGGAAGCCGACGGCGGCGAGGGCGGCGTCGACCCTCGGCCAGATCTCGTCGCGGGCCACACCCCGGTTCTCCAGGCCGAACGCGACGTCGTCGCCGCAGCGGCTCATGACGAGCTGGGTCTGCGGGTCCTGGAAGACGATGCCGGTGCCCGCCCTGCGCTGCCGGGCCGGCGCGCCGTCGACGAGCACCTCGCCCTCCTGCTCGCCGGAGTCCTCGGCGAGCAGGCCGGCGAGCGCGGCGAGCAGGGTGCTCTTGCCGGCGCCGGAGGCACCCGCCAGGAGGACCCGCTCGCCGTGCTCGATCCGCAGGTCGAAGTGGCGGACCGCCCAGGCCTTGCGCCCGGCGTGCCGCCACCCGAATCCCTTGAACTCGACGGTGCTCACTGTTTGCTGAGACGTGCCTAGACGGCGGCCCGCTCGCGGCCCGAGGGGAAGCGGTCCAGGACGCCGGTCGTGGCGAGCGAGTGCTGCAGCGCCCACGAGCCGGCGCCGGCGATGACCGCGCCGCTGACCATGACGATCGCCGCGTACAGGGCCTTGTCGGTGTTGCTGAACGCGCCGTAGTAGATGTTGAGGTCCAGCAGGGCCGCGCCGCCCCCGGCGAGGGTGCCGGCGACGAGGGCGTTGCCGAGCTTGAAGCTGCGGTAGCCGGTGAACGCGAAGCCGAACTCGCCGCCGACGCCCTGCACGAGACCGGACAGCAGCACGCCGAGACCCCAGGTCGAGCCGAACAGGGCCGAGACCAGCGCCGCGACGAACTCGGTGTAGAGCCCGGCGCCCGGCTTGCGGATGACCAGCGGGCCGAGCACGCCCGGGATCAGCCACACGCCGTAGATGAACGCGCGCCACGGCAGGGCGACGCTCTCCATGGCGTTCCACAGGTTGTTCCATGCGTAGAACACGGCGGCGAACGCCACCGCGATGACCGACGCGACGATGATGTCGACGGTCCGCCAACGGGTTTCCATTTTCGGTGCCTCCTGGTCCGGGGGTGAGCCAGAAGGAGACGCGACGCCACGCCCGCGGGTGCGGACGTGGCGCGTGGCCTGAGGTGACCGAGCTTCCTGCGCTGGCATTACCCAGATCAGGTTCGAGGGTCTGCGGCTTGCTCGCCGCACTCTCAGCGCTGTGCGCTCCCCTGTCGGATGTGAAGTTGTTTCCCGACGGTAACAGTGAACGTTTCCCACTCGTAGGTTCCCGTCATGAAAATCACGGCGCTTGATCCTGTTCGGCGAGGCATGGCCTTCGCTACTGGCGGGTAATAGCCTGGTCGGTACTGGACTGACACCTGGGGGTGCCGCAATGACGCAGGTCGCTTCCTCGCCCACCGCTAGCAGCACGCACACGGAGAAACAGGCGCGCAAGGTCATCGAGGCCAGCCGCGAGCAGGAATGGCGCAAGCCGAGCTTCGGCAAGGAGCTGTTCCTCGGCCGCTTCCGCCTCGACCTGATCGACCCACCGCCGGCCGACAAGCAGACCACCGAAGGCCAGGAGTTCCTGGCGAAGCTCCACTCGTACATCAGCAGCGTCGACGGGCAGCAGATCGAACGCGACGCGCGCATCCCCGACGAGGTGCTCCGCGACCTGGGCTCGCTCGGCGCCTTCGGGATGAAGATCGACACCAAGTACGGCGGCCTGGGGCTGTCGAACCTCGACTACTGCCGCGCCCTCGCGCTGGTCGGGTCGGTCAACCCGTCGATCGGCGCGCTGCTGTCGGCGCACCAGTCGATCGGTGTGCCGCAGCCGCTGAAGCTGGTCGGCACCGACGAGCAGAAGGCCCGTTTCCTGCCCCGGCTTGCCGGCGGTGAGGTGTCCGCGTTCCTGCTGACCGAGCCCGAGGTCGGCTCCTACCCGGCGAACCTGCGCACCTCCGCCGTGCCGACCGGGGACGGCGACTACCTGCTCAACGGCGTCAAGCTGTGGGCCACCAACGGCACCCTCGCCACCCTGTTCGTGGTGATGGCGCTGGTACCCCGTTCCGAGGGGCACCGGGGCGGCATCACGGCGTTCGTGGTCGAGGGCGACGCGCCCGGGGTCACGATCGAGCGGCGCAACGCGTTCATGGGCCTGCGCGGCCTGGAGAACAGCGTGACGCGCTTCCACGACGTGCGGGTGTCCGCCGCCAACGTCATCGGTGGCGAGGGGCAGGGCCTGCGGATCGCGCTGAGCACCCTGAACACCGGCCGGCTGTCGCTGCCCGCCATGTGCGTCGGCGCCGGCAAGTGGTGCCTCAACGTCGCCCGCGAGTGGGCCGCCGAACGGGTCCAGATGGGCCGCCCGATCGGCTCGTACGAGGCGATCGCGAAGAAGATCGCGTTCATCGCAGGCTCCACGTACGGCATGGAGGCGATGCTGGAGCTGTCCTGCCGCCTCGCCGACGACGAGCAGAACGACATCCGCATCGAGGCCGCGCTGGTCAAGCTGTATGCGAGCGAGCTGGCCTGGAAGGTCGCCGACGAGCTGGTCCAGATCCGCGGCGGCCGCGGCTACGAGACCGCCGACTCCCTGGCCGCCCGCGGCGAACGCCCCATCCCGGCCGAGCAGATCCTCCGCGACGTGCGGATCAACCGCATCTTCGAGGGCTCGACGGAGATCATGCACCTGGCGATCGCCCGCGAGGCCGTCGACGCCCACCTCTCCGTCGCCGGCGACATCATCGACCCCGACGCCGGCCTGGGCGCGAAGGCCAAGGCCGCGGGCCGGGCCGGCGGCTTCTACGCCAGGTGGCTACCGACCCTGGTCGCCGGCAAGGGCCAGCTGCCGTCCGGCTACAGCGAATTCGGCCCGCTCGCCCAGCACCTGCGCTACGTCGAGCGCGCTTCCCGCCGCCTGGCCCGCGAGACCTTCTACGGCATGGCCCGCTGGCAGGGCAAACTCGAACACAAGCAGGGCTTCCTGGGCCGCGTCGTGGACATCGGCGCCGAGCTCTTCGCGATGTCCGCGGCGTGCGTGAAGGCCCGCAGCGAGCGCGCGACCCGGCCCGAAGGGGTCGAGCTCGCCGACCTGTTCTGCCGCCAGGCCACCCTGCGCGCCGAGGCCCTCTTCCGCGAGCTGTGGGACAACGCCGACGCCATCGAGTCCGCCGCCGCGAAGCGGGTCATCGCGGGCCGCTACCTGTCCCTGGAGGAGGGGATCATCCCGCCCGCGGCCGCAGGCCCGTGGCTCGCGGACTGGGAGCCGGGCGCGTCGGCCGCGGAGGACGTCCGCCGCCGCTTCTGACCTCCACGGCGTACGGGCGTCCGCACGCATGTACGGGCGTCCGCACGCGCGGGTGGTCGGCCGGAGACCCGGCTGGCCGCCCGTGCCCGTCCACGCGAGACGCGGGCGGCCAGTCTCTCGCGTGCGTGGGCGGGCTGCCTGCGATCAGGCCGCGCCCGGGGCGGGCCGCCACCCCATGCCTGCGTCTCGCACGCCCGTGCCTTGCGTGTGCGGCCGGGCTGCTTACCGATCATGCCGCGCACGAGGCGGGCCGCCACGCCCGTGTCCCGCGCGCGGGCGGGCTGCTTGCGAGCGGGGCGTCGTCGCTCCGCCTAGGCCGGGCTCGGGGCGACCCGAGGCCGGCATCGAGCCGGGCGGCGCGTCGGCGTTCCGCTTCACCAACACGCTACTCCACCGCGCCTAATTGATCTACAAATGGGTAACGGCGCGCTCACTAGACGATGTCACCGCAGGTCGCAGGCCGAGGCTGCGGAGCTCCAGGGTGGCGAGGGCCTCGACCGCCTGCTTGTCGCCCCTGCGCCACAGGGCGGCGATCTCCGGGTCGATCCTCACCAGTTTGCCCAGCGGCTGGGTGGCCAGGGCGCGCAGGGCCAGCAGGTCGCGGCCGGCGGTGGCGTTGCGCAGCCGGGCCGCCGAGCCGGCCCGGCGGATCCAGCGGATCCGCAGCGGCAGCCACACCAGGACCAGCATCGCGACCGGCACCGCGATCATCAGGACCGACAGGATCCAGGCCAGGTCGTTGACGATCTCCTGCTGCTGGTGGCCGGCGTCGGCGAGGGAGCGGGCGGCGTTCGCGGCGCTCGTGAAGGGGGCGGCGACCGAGTCGGGTACGCCGGGCACGCCGTTGATCTTGTCGCCGGCGCCCTTGAGATTGTCGGCCAGCCCGTTTCCGGCGCTCTCGAGCTTCTGCCCGGGCACCGCCAGCTTCTGGATGAGGTCGAACAGCGTCATCCCCAGCCTGACCCAGACATAGACCCACACGACCACGAACACGTCGGTGAGGAACTGCCGCAGGGCGGTGGGGGCACGGTCGGCATAGAGCTTCACCGTTCCAGCCTGACGGACAGGCGCTGTGACCGCACTGTGTGGCGGTCAGGGGCCGATCGACGTGCAGCGGTCCGGAGCCGGTCGACGTGCAACGGTCAGGGGCCGGTCGACGTGCAGCGGTGAGGAGCCGATCGACGTGCGACGTCAGGAACCGGTCGACTCCCGGGCGTGGGAGACGGCGTCGGCGACGATGTGGGCGATGTGGTCGTCGGTCAGCGCGTACGCGATCTCGCGGCCCCGGCGGGAGCCCCGCACCACGCCCGCGCCGCGCAGGACGCGCAGGTGCTGCGAGACGAGTGGCTGCGGCGCGCCGAGGGTGTCGACGAGCTCGTGGACGCAGCGGGGGCCGCCGGCGAGCTCGGTCACGATGCGGATGCGCAGCGGGGCGGCGAGGGCACGCAACAGCTCGCCGGCCGCCTCGTAACCCTCAATGCTCGACATGTGCGCAACGGTAACCGTTGTCAGTAACCACGGTCGAGCACCACCTCAGGTGTGGAGCGCTCCTCGGTGGCGTTTCCGGCTGTTGTACGACGGCGCGCCGCCCTCCAGCCCGCGGCCCCGACCGTCACGACGAAGAAGCCGGCGATGGCGAGCAGGACGACGGTGGCGCCGGGGCCGGTGTCGGCCTCGGTGGAGATCCAGATGCCGCCGCCGGAGACGGTCAGGCCGAGCAGCACCGCGACGAGCATCGTCGCCTTGAAGCCGCGGGTGATCTGCTGCGCGGTCGCCACCGGCACGACCATGAGGGCGCTGACCAGCAGAAGCCCGACGGCCCGCATGGCCACGGTGACGGTGACGGCGGTCGTGACGGCGAGGATGAGGTTGAGGGCGCGGACCGGCAGGCCGGACACCCGCGCGTACTCCTCGTCGTGGCAGACGGCGAAGAGCCACGGGCGGAGCAGGACGGCGACGGCGAGCACCGCGCAGCCCAGGACGAGCATCACCGTCAGGTCCTGCCGGCTCGTCGTCAGCGGTGAGCCGAAGAGGTACGTGACGAGGCTGCGACTGCCCTGCTCGTCGGACAGGTTGACCAGGACGACGCCGCCGGAGATGCCGCCGTAGAACAGCATGGCGAGGGCGACGTCGCCGGAGGTCTTGCCGCGCTCGCGGACGAGCTCGATGACGACGGCGCCGAGGGCCGCCGCGACGACCGCCATCAGCACCGGCGACTGGTGCAGCAGCAGGCCGAACCCGACGCCGGTGAGCGCCACGTGGCCGAGGCCGTCGCCGATCAGCGACAGCCGCCGCTGGACGAGGTAGATGCCGATGGCGGGCGCCGACGCACCCGTGATCAGCGCGCCGACGAGAGCGCGGATCATGAAGTCGTACGTGAAGAGGCTCATGCCGTCACCTTCGGTGCGCCGACGCGGATCAAGGCCCCGGCAGGGCGTCCCGGTCGCAGCGGCGGCCGGTCGGGGCTCATGCCGCCACCTCCGCTGCGCTCCGGCGTCGGCCTGAGCGCGACCTGCCATGCTGACTCGCGGCCCGAGCCGCTGCGCTGGCCGCTCATGCGCTGCCCAGGAGGCCGGGCGCCTCGACGGCGGCGTGGGGGTGGACGTGGTCGTGGCCGGGTTCGGCGTGGTGGCCGGCGGGCTCCGGGGGTGCCCCGTCGTGGATGATCTCGCCGTGGTGCACGACGACCGCGCGGGTGATCAGCGGCCGCAGCGGGCCGAGCTCGTGCGCCACGAAGACGACGGTGCCGCCCTGGTCGGCGAAGCGGTGCAGGCAGGCCGCGAACGCCTCCTGGCTGCCGGCGTCCACGCCGGCCGTCGGCTCGTCGAGGACCAGCAGCTCGGGGGCGCCGGCGAGGGCGCGGGCGATGAGCACCCGCTGCTGCTGCCCGCCGGACAGCACCGACACGGGCTCGCGGGCGCGGTCGGCGAGCCCGACCGCGGTGAGCGCCTCCTCGACCGCGCGCCGGTCGGCGCGGGACGGGAAGCGCAGGAACCCCCGCCGTGCGAGCCGTCCTTCCGCGACGACCTCACCGACCGTGGCCGGGACGCCGCTGCCGGCGCCGACGCGCTGCGGGACGTAGCCGAGGCGGTGCCAGGACCGGAACCGTTTGAGCGGGGTGCCGAAGAGGCGGATCTCGCCCTTCGCGAGGGGTACCAGACCCAGTGCCGACTTCACGAGGGTGGACTTGCCGGAGCCGTTGGCACCGAGGATCGCCACGACCTCGCCGGCGGCGACGCCGAGCGTCACCCCGTCGAGCACTGGTCGGCCGTCGTAGGCGACGACGGCCCGGTCCACCTCAAGTACCACGCCGCCGAGCGTGCCTGATAATGGGAATCGTTGTCAACTTCAGGTGAGCTTCACGACGGCCACGGCCACCACGAGCCCGAGGACCACCAGCCGCATCACCCGTGCGCGGGACGGGTGCAGGTGCCACGTCTGGGCGAGCAGCCACCCGGCGCCGGCGGCCAGGGCGAGCAGCACCACGGCGCCGAGCGCGCCCGGCAGGACCAGCCCCAGGAACGTGAGCGCGCCGACACCGAGGAACGCCGCGGTCGGGCCGATCCGGCCCAGCCGGGACAGAACACGCTGGGTCATCTCGGGCAGCTCCTCAGGGTCCGAATGCGCGTCCGTATGCTCGCGTCATGCTGGTGGTGACAAGGTTCGTGCTGGACGGTGACGACGAAGGCTTCGTCGAGCGGGCCCACGCCGCGCTCGGTGCGCTCGCGGCCTGCCCAGGGTATCTCCGTGGACGCCTGGCCCGTGCGTTCGACGACCCGGCGCACTGGAGCATCGTCACGGAGTGGCAGTCGGTCGGCGCGTACCGGCGGGCATTGTCCAACTTCGACGTGAAGATGCACGCGACGCCGCTGCTCGCGCAGTCGCTCGACGAGCCGTCGGCGTTCGAGGAGCTCGCCGAGGTCGCCCCCGGCGGCGCGCTCACGGTCACCGCGAGCGACCGCGCGTAGGTGATGGGGTAGTTGGCTACTGTTGGGGGCATGATGCCCTCGCCGACCGAGGTGCCGGCGCCGCCACCCGGCCCCGGTGTGGTGACGCCGTTCGCGGCGCCGCCCCGTGACCGGGACCTGCGCGGCCTGTGGATCGGCCTCGGCGTGGGCGGGCTCGTGCTCGTCCTGTGCTGCGTCGGCGGCGTCCTCGGCGGCGGGTTCCTGCTCTCCGGCCTGGAGGGCGTCGCCCGCTCCCAGCTGACCAGCGTCGTCGACGACTACCTGGGCGCCGTCCAGGCGACCGAGTACGAGACCGCCCGCGGGCACCTGTGCCCCGAGCTGCAGCGCAGCCACAGCCTCGCCTGGTACGAGGAGCACTACAAGGGCTCGGAGATCATCGCCTATGCCGTGCACGAGGACCAGGTCGACGTGAACCTCGTGCAGGTCCCGGCGACCGTCAAGCGCCGCGGGCTGCCCGAGACCCTGATGACCTTCACCATGGAGCAGCAGACGACCCGGTGGGTGATCTGCGGAGGGGTCGACTGATCCCGCCGCGTGGCCCTGCGGTTAATCTGGTGCGGCTCGCTTGGGCGTAACCGTACCGTCGACGTGGACGTTGACGGTTTACCCGTCTTGACCAAATTTCTGCATGCCTTGCCGACAGCCAGTCGCCGTGAGGCCGAGGAGGAACCATGGCCGCCGATCGCATCGATTCCGTCGTCAGCCTCGCGAAGCGCCGCGGCTTTGTCTTCCCGTCCAGCGAGATCTACGGAGGCACCCGGTCCGCCTGGGACTACGGCCCACTCGGTGTCGAGCTCAAGGACAACGTCCGCCGGCAGTGGTGGCGCACCATGGTCCAGCAGCGCGACGACATCGTCGGCCTGGACTCCGCCGTCATCCTGTCCCGCGACGTGTGGGTCGCCTCCGGCCACGTCGACGCGTTCGTCGACCCGCTGACCGAGTGCGCGTCGTGCCACAAGCGCTTCCGCGCCGACCACCTCGAAGAGGCGTTCGTCGAGAAGCACGGCGAGGGCAAGCCGTTCGTCCTCAGCGAGATCAACTGCCCGAACTGCGGCAACAAGGGCACCTTCAGCGAGCCGCGCATGTTCAACGGCCTGATGAAGACGTACCTCGGCGCTGTCGAGAACGACGAGGGCCTGCACTACCTGCGCCCCGAGACCGCCCAGGGCATCTTCGTCAACTACAAGAACATCGAGGGCGCCGCGCGCAAGAAGCCGCCGTTCGGCATCGCGCAGGTCGGCAAGAGCTTCCGCAACGAGATCACCCCCGGCAACTTCATCTTCCGCACGCGCGAGTTCGAGCAGATGGAGATGGAGTACTTCGTCGAGCCGGGCAAGGACGAGGAGGCGCACGAGTACTGGCTCCAGGAGCGCTGGAACTGGTACATCGACCTCGGCCTCTCCGCCGACAACCTGCGCTTCTACGAGCACCCGAAGGAGAAGCTGTCGCATTACTCGAAGCGCACCGTCGACATCGAGTACCGCTTCCGCTTCGGTGGCCAGGAGTTCTCCGAGCTCGAAGGCATCGCCAACCGCACCGACTTCGACCTGACCACGCACTCCAAGCACTCCGGCGTCGACCTGTCCTACTTCGACCAGGAGAAGAAGGAGCGCTGGGTCCCCTACGTCATCGAGCCCGCCGCCGGCCTCACCCGGGCCGTCCTCGCGTTCCTGCTCGAGGCGTACGACGAGGACGAGGCGCCCAACACCAGCGGCACCGTCGACAAGCGCACGGTCATGCGCTTCGACCGGCGGCTCGCCCCGGTCAAGGCGGCCGTGCTGCCGCTGTCGCGCAACGCGGACCTGTCGCCGAAGGCGCGCGACCTCGCCGCCCAGCTGCGCAAGCGCTGGACCGTGGACTTCGACGACGCGCAGGGCATCGGTCGCCGGTACCGGCGGCAGGACGAGATCGGCACGCCGTTCTGCCTGACCGTGGACTTCGAGACGCTCAACGACAACGCCGTCACCGTCCGCGACCGCGACACGATGGCGCAGGAGCGGGTGTCGCTCGACCAGGTCGAGACCTACCTGATCGAGCGCCTGCCCGGCTGCTAGCGCTTTATCGGAAGTCGGTTCCGCCCGGTCGGCCGTTACGGTCGGCGACGAGCCCGGCGAGGGTCGCGAGCGCGATCTCCGGCGGCGTCCTCGAGCCGATGTTCAGGCCGATCGGGCGGTGCACCCTGGCGATCTCGTCGTCGGGGACACCGAGGCCACGCAGGGCTTCGACGTGTGGTCCGGGGTGCCTCGGGTTGCCCATCACGCCGATCCAGCGGGCCGGCGAGGCGAGGGCGTCGCGCAGTACGGCACCCAGCTCCGGCCGGTCGTGATCGGTGACGACCACATCGGTGTCGGCGTCGACGACCACGCCCTCGAGGCCGGGGTCGGCCAGGGCGACCCGGAAGCCGAGCGTCGTCGCGAAGTCCAGCAGGTGCGCGGCGACCGGGGTGTCGAACACCGCCACCAGCGCCCGTGTTGTGTTCATGCGGTTCGCCGAACTGTCATACCTGGACGGTAGCCTCCAGGCGTGACGATGACACAGGAGCCATCTTCTCCGGCCGCCGCCGCTCGACCGCGGCGGCGGAGGATCGGTTCGGTCGAGGTCCTCGCCGCGCTGCTCGTGCTGGTCGTCCTGTTCCGCGACCCGCTCACCGAGTCGCTGTCGGCGCCGGCGCTGCAGACCTGGCTGACGGTGTTCGTGTCGGTCATGACCCAGGCGATCCCGTTCCTCGTCTTCGGGGTCGTGCTGTCGGGTGTCATCGCCGTCTTCGTGCCGCCGTCGTTCTTCGCGAAGGCGCTGCCGAAGCACCCCGCCCTGGCCGTGCCGACCGCGAGCGTCGCCGGCGTCGTCCTGCCCGGCTGCGAGTGCGCGTCCGTGCCGGTCGCCGGCGCCCTGGTCCGCCGCGGCGTGACCCCGGCGGCCGCGTTCGCGTTCCTGCTCGCCTCGCCCGCGGTCAACCCGATCGTGCTCGTCTCGACCGCCGTCGCGTTCCCGGGCCAGCCGCGGGTCGTCGTCGCCCGCGCCCTCGCCAGCCTCGTCGTGGCGTGCCTGATGGGCTGGCTGTGGCAGGCGTTCGGCAAGGGCAGCTGGCTGCGCATGCCCTCCCGGGCGCACCTCGACGGGATGCGGAAGTGGCCGGCGTTCTGGGCCAGCGTCCGCCACGACGTCCTGCACGCCGGGGGTTTCCTGGTCATCGGCGCCGCCGCGGCCGCCGTCATCGCCGTCGCCGTGCCCAAGTCCTGGCTCGCCGGCCTCGCCGCCGACCCGTTCGTCGCGATCCTGGTGCTCGGCCTGCTCGCCGTCCTGCTGTCGATCTGCTCGGAGGCCGACGCCTTCGTCGCCGCCTCGCTGACCCAGTTCTCGCTGACGGCCCGCCTCGCCTTCATGGTCGTCGGCCCGATGATCGACCTGAAGCTGTTCGCCATGCAGGCCGGCATCTTCGGCCGCGGCTTCGCCATCCGCTTCGCCCCGGCCACGTTCGTCCTCGCGGTCGCCGTGTCCGCCCTGGTCGGGACAGTCCTGCTATGACCGCGCCTTTCAAGGCCGCTGTCGTGGGTGCGGTGGGGTTTGCGGGTGGGGTTGGCGTGATGGGCGCGGCGGGAGGACCGGCGGCGGGCGGGTCGTGGGGCGGTCCTTGGGAGCGGTCATGAATGCGGAGAGAATGTCGGCGACGGGCGGGACGGTGCTGGTGTGAACAGGCAGGCGCAGGCGGTCATTCTGCTGCTCGTCGGTGGTGCGGTGCTGCGGGCCAGCCTCACCGACCAGTACCTGAACTATGTGAAGCCGGGGTTGCAGCCGTACCTGATCCTGTCGGGGGCGATCCTGGTGCTCGCCGGGGTCTTCTCGCTCTGGTACGAGATGCGCCCCGCCAGGCTCGCCGTCGCGGAGAGCGCTGCCGGCGCGTCGGGGGGTTCCGCCGGTGTCCTGGAGGGCGCGGCCGGCGTCTCGGCGCACGACAAGCACGACGACGGGCACGGGCACGGGCAGGACGACGGCCACGGGCAGGATGACGACGGGCACGGGCATGGCAGCGGTGGGCCGAAGGTCGCGTGGCTGCTGCTGCTTCCGGTGTTCGGGCTGTTGCTGGTCGCGCCGCCCGCGCTCGGTTCGTATGCGGCCGGTCGGTCGGGGGCGGCGCTGGTGGCGAAGTCCGACTTCGCGCCGCTGCCGGCCGGTGATCCGGTCAAGCTGACCATGCTCGACTATGCGTCCAGGGCCGTGTTCGACCGCGGCACGTCGCTGGGTGACCGGCGGGTCGAGCTGACCGGCTTCGCGATGCGTGGCCCCGGCGGCACCTGGCTCCTGGCCCGGATGATGGTCAGCTGCTGCGCCGCCGACGCCCGTCCCGTCAAGGTCGCCCTGGCGGGCCAGTTGCCCGACGGGCTGCGCGAGGAGCAGTGGCTGCGGCTCACCGGCACGTACACCGACCGCCAGCTGAAGGACACCGTCAACGGCGAGACCATTCCGTTCATCGAGGTGTCGGGTTCGACCGCGATCCAGGCGCCCGCCGAGCAGTACGAGTCCTGACCGAGCCGACGTTCAGAGAAGAGGCATCCGGAGATGGAAGCGAAACGGCCGGCGTTGCTGGTGCTCGTGCGGCATGCCGAATCGGCGCGTAACCAGGCGAAGAAGGGCAGCGTCTACTTCGCCGACGACGCGGCGCGGCAGGTGGTGCGGGGCGTGCCGGATCACCTGATCGAGCTGACGGCCGACGGGCGCAAGCAGGCGGAGCAGACGGGACACGCGATCCGGGAGCGGTTCGGGGTGTTCGACTACGTGTACACCAGCGGGTATGCGCGGACGGTGCAGACCGCTGAGGGCCTGCTCGCGGCGTATCCGGTGGCGGAGCGGGAGCGGATGCGGGTCCGGACCAACATCTTCGTGCGGGAGCGGGATCCGGGCTTCGCCTACGACATGACGACGGCGGAGGCGGAAGCGGCGTTCCCGTGGCTGAACGAGTACTGGCAGACGTTCGGCGGGTTCATGGCGCGGCCGCCGGGCGGGGAGAGCCTCGCGGACGTGACGGGGCGGGTGCACACGTTCCTTGACACGCTGTTCCGCGACCGGGCGGGGCAGAAGGTCATGGTGGTCACGCACGGCGGGACGCTGCGGTGCTTCCGGTTCCTGCTGGAGCGGTGGGGCTACCAGGAGGCGCAGCGCTGGCCGGAGGGTCAGACGCCGGCGAACTGCGGCGTCACGACCTACCGGGTGGCGGAGTCCGGCGACCGGCTGGAGCTAGAGGACTACAACCGGGTCTCCTGGACGGTCGGCTCCGCCACCGACGGGATGTGAGGCCCCCGGTGCCGATCACGCCGGTGTACCGTGTGCGCGTCGATGGGGGAAAGATGCGAATCAGCTTCACGGTCGAGCCGGAGCCGGGTCGGGCGCGTCGAGCCATCAGGGCCACCATGGGCGGCAAGCTGCTGCGCCTGTACGTCCTGGGGGCGGTCCTCGCCGCTGTCGGGATCGTCATGTTCGCCAATGACGTCGCGTCGGGTGCCGCGCCGGCCGCGATCGGCGCGGGGGTGTTCTGCTTCCCGTGGCTCGTCTCGCGCGCCGCGGCGCAGGCGAAGACCGGCCTGCTCGGCGAGACGGTGACGTACGACCTGACCGACGTCGACGTGCAGGCGCACACCAAGAGCCTCAACGTCGGGTACACCTGGGAGTCGGTCCAGGCGGTCAAGGAGACACCCGAGTTCTGGATCCTGACCGTTGCCAAGATCAACCCGCTGGTCCTGCCATGGACGGAGCTGCCCCCGGCCGCCGCCGCCGAGGCCAGGGCGTTCCTGGTGGCCCGCGGCCTTCTCGCCGCCCGTCACACTCCCACCTCGTAACACGGCCGTCCGACCGGCGGGGCTGACCGACCGGCGGGGCTGACCGACCGGCGGGGCTGACCGACCGGCGGGGCTGACCGACCGGCGGGGCTGACCGACCGGCGGGGCTGACCGACCGGCG
>NZ_JBFAJA010000046.1:97087-105427 GCF_040654975.1 Dactylosporangium sp. NPDC050588
GGGGCAACGTCAGGGGAGGCGGTCGGCCAGGGCGAGGAAGCGGTCGGCGGCGTCGTCGTAGGTGGTGAGGCGCCAGCCGGACAGGGTGGCCGTTGCGGCCAAGGGGGCTTCGGCGAGGGGGTCGTCGGGGCTCAGGACGCGACCGTGGCGGGCGGCGAGGGCGGCGCGGCCCGTCGGGTGGAAGAGCACGAGGCGGCCGCCGGGCCTGGTGACCCGGGCGAGTTCGCGCAGGCCGTCGACGGGGTCCGGCAGGTGCATGACGAGACCCGCGGCGAACACGGCGTCGATGCTTCCGTCGGCGAACGGCAGCCTGCCGGCGTCGGCGAGGACCAGTCCGGTGTTGCCCTTCTCCTGGGCCTTGGCGAGCATCTGCGGCGTGTGGTCCAGGCCGACGACCGTGCCGGACGGGCCGACCGCGGTGCGCAGGGCCGGCAGGGCGCGGCCGGTGCCGCAGCCGGCGTCGACGACGACCCCGCCCGGTGGCAGGCCGGCGGCCGCGACGGCCGCGGCGTACGCGGGCAGGTCGTCGCCGAACTTCGCGTCCCACGTGCCGGCGCGCACGCCGAAGAACGCGCGGGACTCCAGGAGGTGCCAGCGGCGCCGGTCGAGCAGCCGCGGGTCGACGTGCCGGATCACGGGCCACGCGGGGTCGTGCAGGTCGACGACGACGTCCGCCGTGTCGCCCCGCGCCCCGTCGGCGGCGTGCTCGCGCCGCGAGGTGCGCAACCAGACCACCACGTCCCACCCGTCCGGCGCCCCCGCCCGAGCCTCGGCCCCGTCGGCCACGACCACCTCGCCGGCGGCGCCTGCTGAACCGGCGCCTGCTGAACCGGCGCCTGCTGAACCGGCGTCCGCCGAGCTGGTGGCGCCCGCCGAGCCGGTGGCGGCGGCCGGTGAGCCAGCGGCGGCCGGTGAGCGGGTGGTGGGGCGGCCGGCGGCGCGGAGGGCGGCGGCGAGGCGGTCGGCCACCGGGCCGGTCGTGGCGTCCGTGCCGTCGACGACCACTGTCGCGCGGCCGGCGGGGACGGACTCCACGAGGAGGGTCATGACCTCGTCCCAGCGGTCCTGTGTCATCGGTCCATCATGCAGAGGGGCGGGCGGGGCCTGACATCATGGGGCGGTGCGGAAGGTACTGATCATCGGAATCGGCGCGGGCGACCCGGAGCACGTGACCGTGCAGGCAATCAATGCCATGAACGCGGTCGATGTGTTCTTCGTGCTGGACAAGGGGGACACGACCGCCGACCTGACCGGGGCACGGCGGGAGATCTGCGACCGGTTCGCGACGGAGCGGGAGTTCCGGACGGTGGTCATCGCCGATCCGCCCAGGGACAGGACCGCGGCCGACTACGAGGGGGCGGTGCGGGACTGGCGGGACGAGCGGGCCAGGCTGATCGAGGAGGCGCTGCTCGCCGAGCTCGGTGAGGACGGCGTCGGCGGGATCCTCGCCTGGGGTGACCCGGCGCTGTACGACGGCACGATCCGCATCCTGGACACGATCGCCGCGCGGGGCAACGTGGCGGTCGGCTACGACGTCATCCCGGGCATCACCAGCGTGCAGGCGCTCACCGCCCGGCACAGGATCATGCTGAACCGGGTCGCCGGGGCGGTCCACATCACCACCGGGCGGCGGCTCGGCGCGGGCTGGCCGGAGGGCTGCGACGACGTCGTCGTCATGCTGGACGCGGACCTCGCCTGCCGGGCGTACCGCGACGAGGACGTCGACATCTACTGGGGCGCGTACCTCGGCACGCCGGACGAGCTGCTCGTCGCCGGGCGGCTCGGGAAGGTGATCGACGAGATCGAGACGGTCCGGCGGGAGGCCCGCGCCCGCAAGGGCTGGATCATGGACACGTACCTGCTGCGACGGGTCTAGGCGGCCCGGTCCCCGAAAGAGGCGGCCCGGTCGCCGGACGAGGCGGTCCGGTCCCCGGACGAGGCGGCCCGGTCCCAGGAAGGGGCGGCCTGGTCGAGGCGGGAGGCGGGGCCAGGCACCAGGCGCAGCGGCGCGGGAGCGGGCGCGGGCGGCGGCGGGACCTCGTCGAGCGCGGGCGGGCGGCCCCAGCGGCGCGGCGGGCGCTGCCGGTCCGACGGCGGTCCGGCCGGGTCGAGGGCGGGCCGGGACAGGGCGAGCACGATGGCGTAGCCGGCGAGGACGAACCCGTGGCTCACCAGCCGCGTCGTCTCGACCGCGCCGGCGAGCAGGTCGTTGGCCGACAGCAGCGCGAGCAGGGCCACGAACGCCGTCAGCATCGGCAGCGCCCCCGCCGGGGTGGCCCGGCGGGTCGCGATCCAGGCGAAGCCGGCGCCGATCGCCACGTTCCAGGCCGCCGACTCGTGGAACACGTGGCCGGCCTGGTGCGCGTGCGTGGTCGCGGCGTTCGCGGCCTGGGCGATGCCGAGCAGGAACTGCGCCGCGCCGAAGGCACCGAGCAGCACCCGCAGCCCGTACACGAGACGCGACCGTGTGAAGAAGGACCGTCCGCGAAAGGACGGCAGGACGAAGGACCGCGCACCGGAAGGCCGGGCGGAGAAGCCCGCCAGCAGGCGCTCCGCCGGGATCGGTGCGGCGTGCAAGGGTTGGAGCCGGACCAGCCGCGTCGCCGCGACCGCGTCCCGCTGAAACTGCCGGCACCCGCCGCAGTGCGACAGGTGCGCGTCGACCAGCGCCGGCGCGACCGGCTCTTCCTCACCGTCCATCCGTGCGGACAGCGCTTCCCGGAACCGCATGCACTCCACGGACGGGTAGTCGCCGCCGGCGTCCGGAAAGTTCCCGGCGCCGGCGGCGACCATGGGTGCCACCAGGATCAGTGCACGATCCACTTCTGGGCGTCGGTGCCGTTGCAGGTGTAGATCTGCAGGCGGGTGCCGTCCGCCGTGGCCGAGACGGGCACGTCCAGGCACTTGCCGGACTGCGGGTTGATCAGGGAGAAGTTCGGGCCGATCCGCCACTGCTGCGCGGGCCCCTTGTTGCACGAGTACAGCTGCACCAGCGTGTTGTTGGCGGTGCCGCTGCTGGTTACGTCGAGGCACATCGTGCCGAGGCGCAGCGCGCCGTCGCTGGTCATCGTCCACCACTGCGACAGCGGGCCGCCGTTGCAGCTGTACAGCTGGATCGGGTTGCCGGCGGTGGTGGCGCTGCCCTTGTCGTCCACGCAGTACCCGGCGTACGCCGGCTTCAGCAGGCCCTGGTTGCCGAGCTGGTTGGTGACCGCCGCGGCGAGGGCGTCGGCGCCGGTGTTGAGTCGGGCGTCGAGCGTGGTGCCGCGCGAGTCGGCCCAGAGGTCGGGCTTGCCGTCGGTGTTGATGTCGGCGCCGGTGACGGCCGGGACCGTGTCGGCGTCGAACCCGCTGGCGGCGTAGACGACCGGGGCGGCCGTGCCGGCCGGGGTGCCGGTCGCGGTGTCGCCGGTGTAGAGCTCCAGTTTGCCGGTCGCGTCGGTCCGGGCGAACAGCGCCGGGTTCGTGCCGTTGACGGTCGCGGCGATGGTGCGGCCGGTCCGCGATCTGGTCCGGGATGCCGTCGCCGGTGAAGTCACCCCAGACGGCGGGCTGGGCCGGGGCTCCAAGGTGTTCGCCAAGAGCGTCGTCAGCGGCACCCGTACCCCGCTCGGCGAGGTCGGCAAGGACAGCCTGAAGGCGCTCAAGAACCTGGGCCCCAAGAACGTCGGCAACTTCGTGAAGGGATCGGGGCACGCCGTCAAGGCCGAGTTCAACGCCCTGCGGCAGAAGACAGGCGGCTCGGCGGTGAAGGGACTCGGCAAGCAGGCCCTGGCGATCGGCAAGGACTACGGCAAGGGCCTGTTCACCGACGGTGCGATCGTCCCCGCGCCGCTGTCCGGCATCATCCCCCAGGCCAGCGGCGACTTCGGCGACGGCAAGTCCTTCCGCTGGCAGAAACGCGCTCCCGCAGTGGCTGGGCGGACCGTTCACGTGATCTGAGAAAGTACCGTTCACGTGATCTGAGAAAGTCGGGAACCGTCTCTCGGCTGTCGGGCAAGTACCAGGTGTACTGACCGACAGCCGAGAGGCCTGATGTCCGATGACCAGACCAACCGAGACGGCGGTGGCCACCGAACCGGTGGGCGACGCCGTGATCATCGCGCGGTCCAAGGATGAGCCCGAGCTCTTCGCACAGATCTTCCGCCGGCACGCGCCGGTGATCCAGCGGTACGTGACCCGCCGCCTCGGCCCGTCCGTCGCCGAGGACGTCTGCGCCGACGTGTTCCTCGCGGCGTTCCGGCAGCGGCACCGCTTCGCCCCTGACCGGCTAAACGCCCGGCTCGACGCCCGGCCGTGGCTGTTCGGCATCGCCACCAACCTGGTGGGCCGGCACCGGCGCGCCGAGATCCGGGCGCTCAAGGCCCTCGAACGCACCGGCGTCGACCCGGTGACGGAGGCGTTCGAGGTGTCCAGCGACGCGCGGCTGGGGGCGGGGGCCGTCAACCGGCGGCTCGCCGCGGCGCTGGCGGCGCTGCGTCCGGTGTACCGCGACGCGCTGCTGCTGGTCGCGTGGGGCGACCTCACGTACGAGGAGAT
This sequence comes from Dactylosporangium sp. NPDC050588, assembly GCF_040654975.1. Taxonomy (NCBI): domain Bacteria; kingdom Bacillati; phylum Actinomycetota; class Actinomycetes; order Micromonosporales; family Micromonosporaceae; genus Dactylosporangium; species Dactylosporangium sp. NPDC050588. The sequence goes on from NZ_JBFAJA010000046.1 coordinate 101,627, forward strand.
CGCGGTCGCGCTCGGCGTGCCCGTGGGAACGGTGCGGTCCCGGGTGAACCGGGCTCGAAGCAGGATGCGCGCTGCACTCGGCGGGGCGGACCCGACATCCATTCAGGAGGACCTGTGAACGACCTGCAACCACTGCGCGACTTCCGCAGCGAGGTGCCCGAGATGTCCGACGTGACGCGTGCCGAGCGGGCGTTCGTGACGGCGATGCGCGCGGCGACGCCGCGGCCCCGGTCGCACCGGCCGCTCATCTTCGCCGCCGGGCTCGCCACCGCGGCGGCCGCCGTCGCCGTGGCCGTCATGATGACCTCGGCCCCCACGCCCACGCCGCGGGTGGCCGGCGGGTCGCCGGCGACGCCGGCCGCCGGCTCGTCCGCCCCGCCGGCCGTGAAGATCAAGCCCGTCTCGGTCGCGGAGCTGCTCGACCTGGCGGCCGCGGCGCCCGGCGCGATCAACCCGGGACCAGGGCAGTTCGTCGTCACCGAGTCGCTGATGTCCGACATGGCGGAGCTCGGCCAGGGCGGGCGCTTCCTGTACGCGATGAAGGTCACGACCTGGGTCGCGTCCGACAACTCGAAGCCGGGCGTGTCCAGGACCGAGCAGCTGGAGCCCCGCCCGTACCCGGGGCAGCCGCTCCCGGCGGACCTTCCCAAGGCCGGCAGCGTCGACGTGCGCGTCCTGTGCCCCGTGAAGGGCGACGTGACCCGGCGGGACTACGCGTACTACGGCACCCTGCCCACCGACGCCCAGGGCATGCTGAAGGTCTTCGCCCGGTTCCCCGGCGGCGGCGCCGACAAGAACCACTACCTGTGGAAGGCCGGCATCGAGCTGGCCGCGGCCCCGATGCCCGCGGCGCAGCACGCGGCGGTGTTCCAGGCGCTGAAGCTCATCCCCGGCGCCACGCTCGTCGGCGAAGCGCAGGACACCGCGGGCCGCACCGGCACCGCCGTCGGCCGCGCCGGCCCCGACGGGTGGCGCCGTGACCTGATCTTCGACCCGGTCACGTTCGCGTTCCTCGGCTCGCGGACCGTCAACGAGACCGGCGCCCAGGTCGGCGGCACCGCGCAGCTGTCCGTGACCGTGGCCGACGCGGCGCCGGCCGCGCAGCCGGGGCCGAAGCAGGAGGGCTGCTAGAAGTCGCACGGGGGGCGGGCACGGGTGCGGCACGTATCGACTAACCTCGGCGGCATCGACGCTTCGACGTCGCTCACGGTGAGGGGGCCGGTCGTGACCGGACAGGACCGGATCGACACGACGGTGCCGCACCCTGCCCGCCGCTACAACTACTGGCTCGGCGGCAAGGACCACTTCGCCGCCGACCGCGCCTCCGGCGACGAGATCGCCGCCGCGTTCCCGACCGTGCGCACCGCCGTCCTGGCCAACCGGGCGTTCCTGCGCGGCGCCGTGCGGTTCCTGGCGCAGGAGGCCGGTGTCCGGCAGTTCCTCGACATCGGCACCGGCCTGCCCGTCCCGGACAACACGCACGAGCTCGCGCAGCGCGTCGACCCCGCGTCCCGCGTCGTCTACGTCGACAACGACCCGATCGTGCTGACCCACGCGAGGGCGCTGCTCACCGGTACACCCGAGGGAAGGACCGCCTATCTGGAGGCGGACCTGCGCGATCCCGCCGCGATCCTGGCCCACCCGGACCTGCGCGCCACCCTCGACCTGGACCAGCCGGTCGGCCTGCTCCTCGTGGCGATCCTGCACTTCATCCACACCGACGCCGAGGCGCTGCCGATCGTGCGGACCCTGCTGTCGGCGCTGCCCTCCGGCAGCTACCTGGTCGCCACGAACGCGACCGTGGACTTCGCCGACGAGGCGGGCGCGGCCGCCTACCGGGCGATGTTCGCCGCGGGACGCACCGACGGCTACGCCCGCACCGCGGCCGAGTTCGGCGCCTTCTTCGAGGGTCTCGACCTCGTGCCGCCGGGGATCGTCGCGGTCAGCGACTGGCGCGACGCCTACCCCGACGCCACTCCTGCGGACGTCGCCATGTACGCGGCGGTGGGCCGCAAGCCGTGACCGCTGAACTCGGTCATACGCCGGCGCCGGCAACGGCTACGGCGTCGCGGACGGCGGTGGCCGGGCGGCCGAGGATCGCCTCGACGTCGTGGGTCAGCCGGTCGTACCAGCCTTCGCGGTGCAGCTTCGCCATGGTGACCAGGTGGTCGCGCAGGTGCTCCGGCAGCCCGAGCGGCGCCAGCGTCTCGTCGATCCACTGCCGCATCGGCACGTCGACGTAGGCGACCGGCCGCCCCACCGCCGCCGCGATCTCCGCCGCCATCGCGGTCATGTCCTGCGACCGTGGGCCCGTCAGCTCGTACACCTTCCCAATGTGCGGCCCGGGCTCGCCCAGGACCGCGGCGACGACCCCCGCGACGTCACGCGCCGCGACCGGCGAGGTCCGCGCCTGCCCGAACGGCAGCCGCAGCTCCCCACCGGTGACCCTGAAGAGCGGATTCTCGAGGAACACGGTCGGCCGCACCTGCACGACCGGCAGCCCGGACCAGTCCAGCACCCGCTCACCCAGCAGGTGCATCCGCTGTTGCGCCGACTCCGCGGTGCTGGTGAGCGTCATCTCCGACACCGTCATCTGCGACATGTTGACCAGCACCGCGAGCCGCCCCACCTCCCGCGCCGCGGCCGCGACGGTGACGGTCGCCTGCAGGTACCCCGCCGACACGCCCATCCCGAAGTACACCCGCCCACAGCCGTCGAGCGCCCGCACGACGTCACCCGCGTCGGTGAGGTCCCCGGCCACGACCTCGGCCCCGGTCGCCCGCAGCGCCTCGGCCCGCCCGTCCTCCCGGTGCACCATCGCCCTGACCGGCACACCACGCTCCCGCAGCAGCTCCACAACCGTCCGCCCGACGGACCCGACCCCACCCGCCGCCCCGGTGACCAGCACCGTGTCCCGCGCCATGCCCCCATGCTCGTCCCCGCCCACACCCCCACCGCCACCCCCGGCGAATGGTCCCTCAACCGCCGGAGTCGTCGAGCCAGTTCTGGGGGAGGATCACCTTGGCGGGGGTGCCGGTGCAGTACCCAATTACCAAGGCTTGAAGTCAATGATGTCAATCGGTCTCACCAGCGTGACGGGGTAAGAATGAGCAACCCAATCAGCCGTGAAGATCTTCTTCGCCAGGAGGTCGTCGAGAACACGGAGTTCCTGCGGGACGACGAGGGAGGTCGGGACGTCAACAACTTGGTCATCTCAAAAGGTCTACCCATTGGAGACGTGCTTCTGGCCGGCTTCGTCGAAAACGAGGACAATGGCGATCAGTACGGCCTTCTTGTTGTTGAGGACGGCCAGTGCGTGGTCTTCGAGCTTGACCGCTACGGTGCAGAGAAGCGCTGGGAGCGCGTCGATGACCTTTCCTTCCTGGATGATGAGTTTTCCACCGCTTCCGTAGCGGTCGCCATGAAAAGAAGTGGTGACGTTCCTTCGGTCGAGTAACCGGCTGAAGTGGTCGATCGCCTCGAGCGTTCAAGTATTGGAATTACGTCCGAATCGGCAGCCTGGCCGCCTGTCCAGAGGGGATTTGCCCGGCTCGAAGTGGCGTCGACCTCCTCGCTGACATCAGCATTCGGTCAGCCGCCGCTGTCGTCGAGTTCGGCGCCTTCGGGGATGGTGTCGTCGTCGGGGTCGTCGAGCCAGTTCTGGGGGAGGATGACCTTGGCGGGGGTGCCGGTGCGGCCCCTTGGTTGGCCGAGGATCTCGCGGGGGAAGGGCACGTCAGGGTCGAGCTGGGACAGCAGGGCGCCGAGCTCGGTCAGGGATGAGGACGTGGCCATGGCGGC
>NZ_JBFAJA010000047.1:0-105097 GCF_040654975.1 Dactylosporangium sp. NPDC050588
CCTGGTAGGCCATCGCGGGGCCGAGGTCGGAGCGCGACGCTGTTTTGTATCCCACCCCCGGTTCCGCCCGGCATGAACGCCGCCTAAAGTGGCCTGGTCCGCAGCCCCGACACCGGGTTGCCGGACACGCTCGCGCACAGCGCGGGCAGCCCCGCGCCGGACGCGGGAGCAACAGCCAGGGCCGCCCGCCACGAACGGGCCGACCATGACGAGTGGGGACCGAGCATGCTCGCTAAGCGTTTCGTCGCGTCGTTGGCCGGCCTGTCGCTGCTCGCGACGGCGGCCTGCAGCGACGCCGGCGCCGAGAACCGCCCACAGCCGCCGAAGACCGGCGGGACCCTCCGCGTCGTCGTCAGCGCCATGCCGGCCCACCTGGACCCGCAGCGCATCGCGACCGCGACCGAGGCCAACATCAGTCGCCTCACCACCCGGACCCTCACCACGTTCCGCTCCGAGCCCGGCGAGGCCGCCAGCGAGATCGTCGGTGACCTCGCCACCGACGCCGGCCGCCCCAGCGAGGGCAACCGCGTCTGGGACTTCCAGCTCAGGGACGAGCTGCGCTGGGAGGACGGCACCCCGATCACCTGCGCCGACGTGAAGTACGGCGTGGAGCGCAGCTTCTCGAGCCTGTTCTCGGTCGCCCAGCCGTACCCGAAGACGTACCTCGCCGGCACCGAGAGCTACGCGGGCCCGTTCGTCGGCGGCAACAACAACGGCAAGGGCCTGCAGTCCGTGCAGTGCGTCGACAACCGCAACATCAAGTTCACGCTGTCCCAGCCGGTCGGCGACTTCGGCTACACCGCGGCGATGTCGGTGTTCGCGCCGGTCCAGGCCAAGCAGGACACCAAGGGCGAGTACGACAAGAAGCCGTTCTCCAACGGCCCGTACAAGCTGCAGGAGAGCACCGACCAGCAGCTCGTGTACGTCCGCAACCAGTACTGGGACCGCAAGACCGACAGTGTCCGCAAGGCGTACCCGGACAAGATCATCATCCAGGCGAACGGTGACCTGCCGACCGTCACGTCGAACCTGATCCAGAGCGAGGGCGACTGGGCCGAGACGATCGACCTGGACAAGAACGTCGCGCCGAACTTCGTGCAGCAGGTCGTCAACGACTCCGGCCTGTCCGCACGGGCCGTGCAGGGCAGCTACGGCGGCATCCGGTACCTGTCGGTCAACACCAAGCGCATCCCCGAGCTGGACTGCCGGCGGGCGCTGGTCTTCGCCTTCAACAAGCGGAAGTTTCGCGCGGCGATGGGCGGCTCCGTCTTCGGCGACTACGCCAACACGATGATCGCCCCGCAGCTGAAGGCCCACAAGGACTTCGACCTGTACGACAGCACCGCCAACGTCGAGGGCAAGCCGGACGTGGCGTTGAAGCTGATGGACGACCAGCGCAACAAGGGCAAGCCGTGCGCCACGACGCTCACCCTGGCGATCCCGGAGCAGAAGGACATCCGCCGCCTGGCCACGACGATGGTCGAGACGTACCAGCAGATCGGCATCCAGCTCAAGGTCAACGGCATCGACCCGGAGACGTACTTCGACGTCATCGGCAACCCGGCCAACACCAACGACCTGCTCTGGGCCGGCTGGATCCCCGACTGGGCCAACGGCTCCGCGGTCATCCCGCCGCTGTTCGACGGCCGCCTCATCCCCACCAAGGCCAACGCGACCAACAACCAGAACTACGCCCTGCTCAACGACGCCGAGATCAACAACGACATCACGGCGGCGCTGGAGGAGTCGGTGCCGGAGCGCCAGTACCTCCTCTGGGGCGAGCTCGACGAGAAGATCGCGAGCAAGGCCGCCGCGATCCCGATCATCTACATGAAGGCGCTGCGCATGTCCGGCACGAACGTGCGGGGCGGCTTCATCCACCCGCAGTTCGGGCAGCCGGACCTGTGTGCCCTCGGACTCGCATAGTCCAGTAAGCTGGCTTCTGCTCTGCACCGCTTGTCCGCCCACCGAGAGGACGACCGCGCCATGACGGCGTTCGCCTACACCCTGATCGTGCTGCTCATCATCACGAGCGTGCTGCTCACCATGCTCGTGCTGCTGCACCGCGGCAAGGGCGGTGGCCTGTCGAGCATGTTCGGCGGCGGCGTCTCGTCCAGCCTCGCCGGCTCGTCGGTCGCCGAGAAGAACCTCGACCGCTACACGCTGCTGGTCGGCATCATCTGGTTCGCCTGCATCGTTGGTCTTGGCCTCTGGCTGAAAATTGTTCAAAACGGTGGTGCCTGAGCACGCTCCGCGTTCTAGACTCATGCGCGCGGTCCGTTTGACGGGCTGCGCGCAGGTGTTTTTCGCCCACACTCCTGCCTCCGCACGACGTCGCACCCCCCGACGAACAGGAGCGAGCAGCCGTGGCAGCTGGTAACGCCATCCGCGGGACCCGAGTTGGTTCCGGCCCTATGCGTTGGGCCGAGCGCGGTGAGCAGGCGGCCCGTCGCAGCGTCACCTACTGGTGCGCCAACGGTCACCTGACCGAGCCCGCCTTCGCCGCCGAGATCACGCCCCCAGTCACCTGGGACTGCCCCCGGTGCGGGCTCCCCGCCGGCCAGGACGAGCAGGCGCCGCCGGAGCGGCCCCGCACCGAGCCGTACAAGACCCACCTCGCCTACGTGAAGGAGCGCCGCTCCGACGAGGACGGCGAGGCCATCCTGGCCGAGGCCCTGGCCCGCCTCCGCCAGCGCCGCGCCTGACAAACCCCGGCCCGAGCCACGTTGCCGCCGTGCCGGTGGTGTACGTCGTGATCCGGAAGACGTGTTGCGCCTTTGGCGGCAAGAACTCTTCCGGATCATGAGCGGGGCGCCCGGGTTGTGGTGCTCTCTGCTGTGATCCGGGAGAGTTTGTGCTGTTGGGGCGACACAAAGTCTTCCGGATCACGAGAGTCGGCGGGCTGGGTCGCGCTTGCTGGCGTGTCGATGGTGTACGCCGTGATCCGGAAGACGTGTTGCGCCTATGGCGACAAGAATCCTTCCGGATCATGAGCAGGGCGCCCGGGTTGTGGTGCTGTCCGCTGTGATCCGGAAGAGTTTGCGCTGCCGGAGCGACACAAAATCTTCCGGATCATGAGGGAAGGCGGCGTCAGGCGGGGAGGGAAGCGGCGGCGGCGCGGTCCAGGAGCCAGAGGGTCCGGTGTTCGCCGCGGACGCGGGCGGCGGGGAGGGTGGCTGGTGTGGCCGTGTGGGCCTCGCGGACCGCGTCGGCCTTGCCGTCGCCCGCGGCGATCAGCCAGACCTCGGCGGCGGTGTTGATGGCCGGGAGGGTCAGTGTGACGCGTACCGGTGGCGGCTTCGGGCTGTCGTGCACCGAGGCGGTCGGGCCGGTCTCGTCGATGACCGGGTGGCCGGGGAACACCGACGCCACGTGGCCGTCCTCGCCGACGCCGAGCAGCACCACGTCGAACCGCGGCAACCCGGCAGCGCCATCCGACTCAGCGGACCCGGCAGGCCCGATCGACCCGACGGCGGCGGCATCAACGGCAGCCATTCCGGCCGCCGCGAGTCCGGGTGCGCCCGCGGCAGCCGCGGCCGCGCCCGCCGCCCCGAGGCCCGCCGCACCGCCGCCGACAAGGCCACCGGAAGCGGCGGCGGAGGCGGCGAGTTCGCGGGCGTAGGACGCCGCCGCGGCGGGGGCGTCGTCGCCGAGCGGGCCGTCGGAGGCGGGCATCGGGTGGACGCGGGCCGGGTCGACCGGCAGGCCGTCCAGCAGCGCCGCCCTGGCCTGGGTCTCGTTGCGGTCGGGGTCGCCGGACGGCAGGAACCGCTCGTCGCCCCACCAGAAGTCGATCCGCGACCAGTCGACGGCGTCGCGGGCCGGGCTGGCGAGGACCGCGGCGTAGATCTGCGCGGCGATCCGGCCGCCGGTGAGGACGAGGGACGCGACGCCCCGCTCCGCCTGCGCGTCCGTGAGCCGGACGATCAGGCGGGCGGCGGTCGCCTCGGCCAGCAGTTTCGGGTCATCGTGAATGACGACGGTCATGAAGCGACAGACTCCAAGGACGAGGACGCGGCGGCCTCCGGGCGCTCGGCGAGCGCCGGGTCCTTCCAGATGTGCACCCGCGGCGCCCCGCGCTCGTCGAGGTGCTGCTTGCCGGTGGCGGCGGCGAGCGCGGCCGCGTACGGCTGGTCAGGGTCGAGCCGGCGCAGCTCCTCGGCCAGTTCCTCGCCGAGCGGGCGCCGGCTCAGCGGCAGGATCCGGTCGGGCTGGCCGGTGCGCTTGAGGGTGGCGATGCCCGCGTTCAGGTCGCGGATGAGGTTCATGCTGCTGCCGTCGGCGAGTTCCAGGTTCACCGCCTCCATGATCTTGCCGGAGCCGGGCCTGCGGGTCGGGTGGACGCCGAGGCGGGCCTCGAGCCAGCCGCCGAGCAGCGGCGCCGTGGGGTCGAGGTCGGGGGCGATGATCTCGACGGACCTGACGCCGACCCGGGTCGCGTCGAAGGCGCCGGCGAGCAGCGTGCGCCACGGGGTGATCCGCGACCAGGCCAGGTCGGTGTCGCCGGGCACGTAGTCCTCGGCGCGGATGCGCAGCGCGTCCACGGGGTCGGGTGCCTGGGCGCTGTCGGTGATGCGGCGGTCCGCGACGACGCCCAGCGGGTCGTACGCGATCCGCTCCGGCGGCGTGCACTGCCACCAGGTCACCACCGGCACGTCCGGGGCGAGCAGCGGCATGACGACCGACTCGGCGTGCAGCGCGAGGCGGCCCTGCATGCGCATGACGACGGCCTCGCACGGCCCGAGCCGCCCGCCGACGACGATCTCCGCGTCGAGGCGGGACCGCTGCTGGGTGACGTCGGCGCGCACGATGATGAGCAGCCGGCACGGGTGCGCGGACGCGGCGATGGTCGCGGCGGCCTCCGCCTCCCGGACCTGCCGCTCGTCGACGACGGCCACGAGGGTGAGAGCGAGGCCGCTGGTGAGCCCGCCGGCGCTGCGCCGCTCGTTCGCCAGGGCCTTCACGACCTCGATACCGGTGGTGTCCCAAAGTCCGATCATGACCAGTCCCCTTCGAAGAAACCTAGGCCCGGCGCCAGGCGCGGCCCTCGCGGGCCAGCATCTCGTCGGCTGCTCGCGGCCCCCACTCGCCGGCGCGGTACGGCTCGGGCGTCGAGCCCTTCCACGCCTCCTCCAGGGGGTCGATGACGTTCCAGCTCGCCTCGACCTCGGCCGAGTCGGGGAACAGGGTCTTGTCGCCGACGAGGACGTCGAGGATGAGCCGCTCATAGGCTTCAGGCGAAGCGTCGGTGAACGCCTCGCCGTACTGGAAGTCCATCGCGATGTCGCGGACCTCCATGGTCGTGCCGGGCACCTTCGAGCCGAACTTCAGCATCACGCCCTCGTCGGGCTGCACCCGGATGACCAGCTGGTTGTGGCCGAGCATCTCCACGTCGGCCTGGTGGAACGGCAGGTGGGGCGCCTTCTTGAACGAGATCGCGAGCTCCGTGACGCGCCGCGGCATGCGCTTGCCGGCGCGGATGTAGAACGGGACCCCGGCCCAGCGGCGGTTCTGGACGCCGAGGCGGATCGCCACGTACGTCTCCGTCTTCGACTCCGCGGGGACGTCCTTCTCCTCCAGGTAGCCGGGGACGCGTTCGCCGGCGACCCAGCCGGTGAGGTACTGCCCGCGGACCGTGTTGGTGAACACGTCGGTCGGCACGGTGATCGCGTTGAGCACCTTGAGCTTCTCGGTGCGGATCGCGGTCGCGTCGAACGCCGTGGGCTCCTCCATCGCGACCAGCGCGAGCAGCTGCATCAGGTGGTTCTGTACGACGTCGCGGGCGGTGCCGACGGTGTCGTAGAACCCGGCGCGGGTGCCGATGCCGACGTCCTCGGCCATCGTGATCTGCACCGAGTCGACGTAGTTGGAGTTCCACACCGGCTCGAACAGGTTGTTGGCGAAGCGCAGCGCCAGGATGTTCTGGACGGTTTCCTTGCCCAGGTAGTGATCGATGCGGAACACGTCCTGCGCGGTGAACGCGTCGTCGACGAGGTCGTTGAGCTGCCGCGCCGACACCAGGTCGTAGCCGAACGGCTTCTCCACCACGACGCGGCGCCAGCCGCCGGACTTCGCGTTGTCGGACATGCCGGTGCGCTCGAGCTGCTTGAGCACGACCGGGAACGCCGACGGCGGGATCGACAGGTAGAACGCCGCGTTGCCGGGGATGCCGGACTCGTCGTGCAGGTCGTCGAGGGTCTGCGCCAGGTGGTCGAACGCCGCGTCGTCCTCGAACGAGCCGGGCACGAACTTGATGTTGCCGGCGAGGCGCGACCACACCTCCTCCCGCCACGTGGTGCGGGCGCCGTTCTGCGCGGCCTTGCGGGCGAGGTCCTCGAAGTCGCCGTCGCCCCAGTCGCGCCGCGCGAAGCCGAGCACCGCGAAGCTCGGCGGCAGCAGACCTCGGTTGGCCAGGTCGTACACAGCCGGGATGAGCTTCTTGCGGGCAAGGTCACCGGTGACGCCGAAGATGACCAGCGCGCACGGCTCGGGGATCCGAGGCAGTCGCCGGTCCTGCGGGTCCCGCAAGGGATTGGTCATCACACTCACCCTCCGAGGGCGGCCAACAGTTGGTCGATACCGGATTTCCGGTCGGTCAGGTGCAGTCGCAGCAGCGGCCGGCCCCGCTCCAGCAGGACCTGCCGGTCGTCGGCGGCCTCGGCGGCCTGCAGCTCGCCGAACGTGTAGGGGCGTCCGGGGACCCGGAGGTCCTTCGGGACGGCGCCGGTGATCTGGATGACGTTGGCCGCTGATGTACGGCTTGACCCACCGACACCCGTCGCGGCCTGGACGACGTCGCCGTCCGAGGCGAGGCGGACGTCACCGCCCCAAGCGAGGCGGACGGACCGGTCGACGCGGCCGGCGAGCCCGGTCCGCACGTCCAGCGCGGCGGCGTCGGCGGTCCGGTCGAGGTGCGCCAGCACGGTGAGTGCCGCCCCGGGCGGGACCGACCGTGCGAACTCGTCGATCGCCCCGATCAACGTCGTCGCGGCCACGGCTCCGTGGACCTCCACGGCGCCTTCGACGAACGCCGGCACCTGCGGCGGCACCCCGGTGTCGAGCACCCGCAGCACCCCTTCGTGTGACGACGGATCATCACCACCGTGCCCCCCACCGCCGGACGCCAAACCGCCGGCGGGTGTGGAACCGGCCGCGCCGAAGCCGGCGGGGGAGGAGCGGGCCGGCTCGGCGTCCGCCTGCCCGGTGCCGATCAGCCCGGCGATCGTGAGGGCCTGCTCCCAGACGAGCAGCTGCACCCCGAGCGGCCCGTTGACGGCCAGGTCGGGATTGATCCCTCCGCCGGGCATGACGCCGGGCACGAGCGGCCCGCCCGTGGTCACGCTGAGGACGTCGGGTCCTTCGTGCCCCCAGCTGCTCGGCGTCTCGAGGACGACCGGCACGGCCCGGGCACCGGCACCGTCGAGCAGCGCGGCGACCCATTCGCCGAGCCCCACCAGCCCGCTGCCGTCGGCGGCCAGGGCGATCTTGTCCCGCCCCGCGGCGACGGCGGCCCGCAGCGCGGCCCCCAGCGCGACCGCGGGATGCGCGAACCCGGCGTCGTCGGCGGCCGCTTCCGGTGCACCGGACGGCGGCGTGGACCCGGACGGGGGAGAGAACCCCGCCGAGGGCAGCGAGAAGCCGGCGGCCGACGTGCGGCGGGGCGGCTCGGCCAGGGCGAACGCCTGCTCGACGAGCTCGTTGATGTCGGCGCCGGCCAGACCCGCCGGCACCAGGGAATACGCGGACAGCGGGCCGGGCTGCGCGAGGAACAGCTGCGCGCCCATCTCCAGCGCCGTCGTCGCGAGCGGCGACCCGGGCCGGGTGACGAACACGAACCGCCGCCCGAGGTCGTGGATCCCCTGGTCCTCGAACGCCTGCAGGAACGCCCGGCGGTGGCTGTCGACGGCCAGGGAGACGGAGATCGGCGACGCCGCGGTGAGCACGACCACGGTGCGGTGCAGCGGGCCGGCGACGGCGGCGGCGATGCCGTGCGGGTCGGTGCCGGTCAGGACGGTCAGCGGCACGCCGAGCGTCCGGGCGATCGCGTCGGCGGCGCGGGCCGGCGCCCCGTCGCCGGCGAGGACGACGCGGTCCAGGCTCAGGGCCCGCAGCTCCGTGCGGAGCATGGTGACCCTGGGGACCACGTCGTAGTCGGGGGACCAGTCGAGCGGGGAGCGTGGTAGGGCGCGGGTGTCGATCGCACCGGCGACGGCCGCGGCGCCGAACACCGTGAGTCCGGCCGCAGCGGTGACATCGTCGAGAAGATCAGGCACCCGCACCCCCCAAGAGACGGCCGGCCCAGATGGCCAGCCTACTGAAATCGCGTGCCCTACTTGCCCGCTTCGAGGGCCGTCCGGACGGTCTCGATCATCTCGTTACCGGAGACGGAGAACTTCTCGACGCCCTCGCGCTCCAGGACCTGCACGACGTCGTCGTAGTCGATGCCGATCGCGGCGAGGTCGTCCATGACCTGCTGGGCCTCCGCGTAGGAGCCGGTGATCGCGTCGAGGCGGACCTCGCCGTGGTCGGCGAACGCGTGGATGACGGCCTCCGGCATGGTGTTGACCGTGCCGGGCGCGACGAGCTCCTCGACGTAGATGACGTCGCGGTACTCGGGGTTCTTCGTCGAGGTGGACGCCCACAGCGGCCGCTGCGGGTGTGCGCCCGCGTCGGCGAGGGCCTGCCAGCGCTCGGAGGAGAACAGCTCCTCGTACTTCTTGTAGGCGAGCTTCGCGTTGGCGATGGCGGCCTTGCCCTTGAGCGCCTTCGCCTCGTCGGAGCCGATCTTGTCGAGCCGCTTGTCGTACTCCGTGTCGACGCGCGACACGAAGAACGACGCGACCGAGCCGATCTTCGCGAGGTCGTGACCGTTGGCCTTCGCCTGCTCGAGGCCGGCGAAGAACGCGTTCATGACCGCCTCGTAGCGCTCCAGGGAGAAGATCAGCGTCACGTTGACGCTGATGCCCTCGGCGAGCACGGCGGTGATCGCCGGCAGGCCTTCCTTGGTCGCTGGGATCTTGATGAACAGGTTGTCGCGGTCGACGAGCCACCACAGCGCCTTCGCCTCGGCGACGGTGCGGGCGGTGTCGGCGGCGAGGCCCGGGTCGACCTCGATCGACACCCGGCCGTCGATGCCCTTGCTGGCGTCGGCGGCGGGCTTCATGACGTCGCAGGCCCAGCGCACGTCATACGTCATGAGCGCGCGCATCGCCTCGTTGACCTGCGCGTCGCGCAGGGCGAGGTCCTTGACCTGGTCGGCGTAGTCCTCGGCGGAGGTCAGCGCCTTCGCGAAGATGGTGGGGTTGGTGGTGACTCCCACGACGTGCTGCTCGCGGCGCAGCTTGTCGAGGCCGCCGCCGCTCAGTCTGGCGCGGGAGAGGTCGTCGAGCCAGACCGCCACACCTGCGGCGGAGAGCTCGGCCAGCCGATCGGAACTCATCGCAGTGCTCCTCTAACTCAGATGCCGATGTCTCAGTTGCCCGTGGTGGTGCCGGTGATCTCGCCGACCTTGGCGAGCGAGGCGTGCGCGGCCGCGACGACCTTGTCGGTGGTGAAGCCGAACTGCTCGAAGAGCACCGTGTGCGGGGCGCTCGCGCCGTAGTGCTCGATGCTCACGGCCACGCCGTGGTCGCCGATGATGTGCTGCCACGACATGGCGATGCCGGCCTCGACGCTGACCCGCGCCTTGACCCCGCTCGGCAGGACCTGCTGGCGGTACGCCAGGTCCTGCTCCATGAACCACTCCTGGCAGGGCATCGACACGACGCGGGTCGGGGTGCCCTCGGCCTCGAGCCGCCGCTGCGCGGCGACGGCGAGCTGCACCTCGGAACCGGTGGCCACGATGATCACCTGCGGCTGGCCGTCGGAGGCGTCCTTGAGGATGTAGCCGCCCTTGGCGGTGCCCTCGGCCGGCGCGTACTCGTCGCGGTCCAGGGTCGGCAGGTTCTGCCGGCTGAGGGCCAGCGCGACCGGGTGGTCGGTGACCTCGAGGGCCCGGCGCCACGCCCACGCGGTCTCGTTGGCGTCGGCGGGGCGGACCACGGCCAGGCCGGGGATCGCGCGCAGCGCCGTCAGGTGCTCGACCGGCTGGTGCGTCGGGCCGTCCTCGCCGAGGCCGATCGAGTCGTGCGTCCACACGTACACGACCGGGAGCTTCATGATGGCCGCGAGGCGCACCGCGGGCCGCATGTAGTCGGAGAAGACGAGGAACGTGCCGCCGTAGGGCCGGGTCGGGCCGTGCAGCTTGATGCCGTTGAGGATCGAGCCCATGCCGTGCTCGCGGATGCCGAAGTGCAGCGTGCGGCCGTACTCGTTGCCGGGGAACGCCTTTGTGGCGTACTCGGCGGGCACGAAGGACGGCTCGCCCTCCATCGTGGTGTTGTTGCTCTCGGCGAGGTCGGCGGAGCCGCCCCACAGCTCGGGCAGCACCGGGGCGAGCGCGCCGAGCACGTCGCCGGACGCCTTGCGGGTCGCCATGCCCTTCTCGCTGGCCGGGAACTCCGGCAGCGACTTCTCCCAGCCCTCGGGCAGCTGGCCGGCGAGGAGGCGGTCGAGCAGCTCGGCGCGCTCGCCGGCGGACTCCCGCCACGCCTCGAAGCCCTTGTCCCACTCGGCGTGCAGCTCGCGGCCGCGCTCGATGGCGCCGCGGGCGTGCGCGAGGACGTCGTCGGCCACCTCGAACGTCAGCGCCGGGTCGAAGCCCAGGACCTGCTTGGTCGCCGCGACCTCGTCGGCGCCGAGCGCCGAGCCGTGGATCTTGCCGGTGTTCTGCTTCTTCGGGGCGGGCCAGCCGATGATGGTGCGCAGCGCGATGAACGACGGGCGACCCGTCTCGGCCTTCGCGGCCTGGATCGCGTCCCACAGCGCCTGCACGTCCTCGGCGTAGACACCGTCGCCGGCGTCGTGACCGGCGCGCCAGTCGACGGTCTGCACGTGGAAGCCATACGCCTCATACCGCGCGGCGACGTCCTCGCTCTTGGCGACCTTGGTGTCGTCCTCGATTGAGATCTCGTTGTCGTCGTAGATGACGACGAGGTTGCCGAGCTTCTGGTGGCCGGCGAGCGCGCTGGCCTCGTGCGTGACGCCCTCTTCGATGTCGCCGTCGGAGCACAGCACGTAGACGTGATGGTCGAACAGGCTGTCGCCGGTCGCCGGCTCGGGGTCGAAGAGGCCGCGCTCGCGGCGGGCCGCCATCGCCATGCCGACGGCGTTGCCGAGGCCCTGGCCGAGGGGGCCGGTGGTGGTCTCCACACCGGCGGTGTGCCCGTGCTCCGGGTGGCCCGGGGTCAGCGAGCCCCACTGCCGCAGCGACCGGAGGTCGTCGAGGCTCAGACCGTAGCCGGCGAGATACAGCTGGATGTACAGCGTCAGGCTCGAATGCCCGCAGGAGAGCACGAAGCGGTCGCGGCCGAGCCAGTTGGGGTCGGTCGGGTCGTGCCGCATGACCTTCTGGAACAGCATGTACGCCGCGGGTGCCAGGCTCATCGCGGTGCCGGGGTGGCCGTTGCCGGCCTTCTCGACGGCGTCCATGGCGAGGACCCGCACCGTGTCGACCGCCCGACGGTCGACGTCGGACCAGGAAAGCTCGGGACCCTTGACCTCTTCAGCGCTCACGGCTGTGCTGCTCCTGTCGAACGAGGGTTTGATCAGCGGTGTTGCGGGGGCTCTTTCAGAACGACCCTACCCACGAATGGGTAGGCCCACGCGCAGTCGACCATGTTTCGGACATCGGCGACACTGCCTGCGGCAACGGTAGTCGATGCCCGCCGCGACCTTCACCGGCACGCGACTGCGCGGATGCCCGGATCCGGCGCCAAACCTGGATCGATTCAGCCCTGCGCGAAACTTTTGCTGCGACGGTACAGGCGGCCGCCGCGACGGAGGCGTCCGCCGATGTGGTGGGGTCCCGCTCTGGCCTGCGTTGATCCTGTTCTAGGATGCGAGAGCCCGCCGGTCTCGGCGGGACCCTCGGTCTCGCCCTGCCGCCACGCGCCGTCACCCGGCCGCGGCCCCAAGGCAGGCGATCCAGGTGCGGCCGATGCCGGGAAGGTGGCAACCCAGACGTGACGCAGCTCGTCGACCGTGCGGTCTCCCAGAGCGCGTCCGAGCCGGTCCGCCCCACGACGGCAGCGGCACTGGCCCGGGCACAGCAGCAGCAGCAGGCGGCCGGCCGCCGCGCCGGCTTCGGCGCCGTGGTCAAGGCATACGTGTCACTGACGAAGCCGCGCATCGTCGAGCTGCTGCTCATCACGACGGTCCCGGCCATGCTCCTCGCGGAGCGCGGCCTGCCGTCGCTGTGGCTGATCGCCGTGGTGCTGGTCGGCGGTTCCCTGGCGGCCGGCGCGGCCAACGCGCTGAACTGCTACATCGACCGCGACATCGACCCGCTGATGAAGCGCACGTCACGCCGCCCGCTCGCCACGCACAGCATCACCCCGCGGGCCGTGCTGATCTTCGGGCTGATCCTGGCCGCGCTGTCCACGGTGCTGATGGCGACGTTCACCAACCTGCTCGCCACACTGCTCACCGTCGGCGCGATCGCCTACTACGACCTCGTCTACACGATGTGGCTGAAGCGCACCACGCCGCAGAACACGGTGTGGGGCGGCGCGTGTGGCGCGGCGCCGGTGCTGATCGGCTGGGCCGCGGTCACCGGCGGGCTGGCCTGGCCGGCCTGGGTCATGTTCGCCGTGGTCTTCCTGTGGCAGCCGCCGCACTTCTACGCGCTCGCCATCAAGTTCAAGGACGACTACGCCCGCGCCGGCATCCCGATGCTGCCCGTCGTGGCGAGCATGCGGCGCGTCGGCCTGGAGACGGTCGTCTACAGCTGGCTGACCGTGGCCGCGTCGGTGGCGCTGTGGCCGTTCGGGATGACACCCGTCTACGGCGTCGTCGCGGTCGTCGTCGGCGCGCTGCTGCTGCTGGAGGCGCACCGCCTCGACGGCCGGGCCCGCCGCGGCGAGCCGCTGAAGCCGATGCGGCTGTTCCACTGGTCGGTCACGTATCTCACGCTGTTGTGCGTGGCGGTCGGAGTAGACGTCTTCATCCAGTGATCTGGTTGCCGCCGGCCCCGTATCGATACCATCCGGGGGACCCCGGAGGCGCCGCCAATGTCGAGCTTGGACGTGTCTTGACCCGGAAACGCCCGAATTTTTGGCACAACGCGCCCCAGGGGTTGTGACGTGATGCATGTCTCTCGTTTGCCCCCGGATCCGGGCGCCTGAATATCCGCTTTTAGCTGGTTCTGTCGGGGCAAAACGAACGCGTGGTGAACTAAACCTGTCAGTAACTACGATCACATCAGACCGTCAGTTCACTCCCGAGCGGCGGGTTACCCCTTTAGTGTGGCCGTCATGGCAGATGGTTCCGATACGACGATGACCCTGAGCCGCCCGGTGCCGGGCAGCCTGATCTCCGGCATCAAGTCCTTCGCGGACGACCACGGCGGCGCCAAGGCAGTCATCGAGTACGTCGGCCGGCGCGGTGCTCGCATCGTGCTCGTCGGGGAGGACGGCGTCTGGGGCGACCAGATGGCGGAAGGCACCGACATCGCGCGCTCCGCCTGCGCGCAGGCCGGAGTCAAGATCGAGAATGCCTGGGAGCGCGAGCTGCTCGAGCAGATGCGGCCCAGCAACGACCTCTGGCGCTCCATGGGGCGGCGTGTCCTTTCCCGCTAGGGTCGGTATCTTCGCTCCGTGATCATCGAACAGTCATATTCCGCGACCCGGGCCGGTGCCCGGGTCGCTCTCGTTACCTGCGCCAAACTGCCCGACCTCGACGAGGACGACCAGAGCCTCGTCCCGGCCCTCGCCGCCGCCGGTGTCACCGCCGTCCCCACCGTCTGGGACGACCCGGCCGTCGACTGGCCGTCCTACGACCTCGCCGTCGTGCGCAACACCTGGGACTACCCGGCCCGGCGGGCGGAGTTCACCGCGTGGGCCGCGTCCGTGCCCCGCCTCGCCAACCCGGCCGACGTCATCGCGTGGAACACCGACAAGCGGTACCTCCGCGAACTCCACGACAAAGGCATCCCCATCGTCCCGACGCGGTGGCTCGACCCCGGCGACCCGATCGAGCTCGACGACATCACCGCAACGGCCGCCACCGAGATCGTGGTGAAGCCCGCCGTCAGCGTCGGCAGCGTCGACACCGGCCGCTACCGGCTGCCCGAGCAGGCCGACCTCGCCGCCGCGCACGTGCGGCGCCTGCACGACGCCGGACGGCTCGTCATGATCCAGCCGTACCTCGCCGACGTCGACACCGCCGGCGAGACCGCCCTGCTGTTCATCGCCGGCGACTACAGCCACGCGATCCGCAAGGGCCCCATCCTCACCGGCCCCGACGTGGGCGTCGAGACGCTGTACCAGGAGGAGTCCATCACTCCGAGGACACCGTCACCGGCGGAACGCGACCTCGCCGAACGGGTCCTCGCGGCGCTGCCCTTCGACCGGACCGGCCTGCTCTACGCCCGCGTCGACCTGCTGCCGACCCCGTCCGGCGAGCCGGTCGTCATCGAGGTCGAGCTCACCGAGCCGTCGCTGTTCCTGACCACCGCCGAAGGCGCCCCCGACCGGCTCGCCCGGGCCATCGCCGAGCGTCTGACCGGCCGCTCGTGAACATCTTCGAAGCGATCCTCCTCGGCTTCGTCGAAGGACTGACCGAGTTCCTGCCGATCTCCAGCACCGGCCACCTCACGATCCTGGAGAAGCTCCTCGGCTACTCGATCGACGACCCCGACATCACCGCGTTCACCGCGATCATCCAGACCGGCGCCGTCCTCGCGACCGCCATCTACCTGCGGCGCGACATCGCCCGGATCGTCCCCGCCTTCTTCCGTGGCCTGTTCGACAAGACCCGGCGCGACAACCTCGACTACCGCTTCGGCTGGTCGGTGATCCTCGGCTCCATCCCGGTCGGGATCGTCGGCCTGCTCTTCAAGGACCAGGTCGAGACGACCCTGCGCAGCCTCTGGTTCGTCGGCGGCGCGCTCATCGTGTTCTCCGGCGTCATGTGGTTCGCCGACCGCGCCGCCACCCAGCAACGCCACGAGACCGACGTCACGTGGAAGGACACGCTCATCATCGGCACCGCGCAGGCCCTCGCCCTCATCCCCGGCGTCTCCCGCTCCGGCGCGACGATGTCCGCGGGCCTGCTGCGCGACTTCGACCGGGTCACCGTCACCCGGCTGTCGTTCTTCCTGTCCATCCCCGCGCTGCTCGCCGCCGGCGCCCTGCAGATCGCCGACGAGCACGACAACATCGCCAACGGCGTCGGCTGGCCCGCCACGATCACCGCGACCCTCGTCAGCGGCGCCGTCGGCTACCTGGCCGTCGCATGGCTGCTGAAGTTCGTGGCGCGGCACACGTACACCATCTTCATCGTGTACCGCGTCGCGCTCGGCGTCCTCCTGCTCGTCCTCGTCGGCACCGGCACGATCGAGGCGACCTAAGCTTCCCGCCCGGGCCGCCGATGAACACCTTGTGAAACGGCGGCTCGGCGCGGCGCTCGTCCTGGCCTCGGCACTGCTCTCCGGGGTGGCCGGCTGCTCCGTGCTGCCCGGCCTCGGCGGTGCCGGCGCCGGCCACACCGACAAGAAGCAGGGCGGCAAGGTGCTCGACCTGCCGCAGAAGACCGTCTACTCGAAGGGCGACGCGGTCAACCCGTCGGCCGGCCTGACCACCGGCGCCCCCGTCCGCGGCCCCCTCGCGTCGATCTCGCCACTGCCCAAGGTCAGCCGCAGCTACCCGACCCCGAGCATGAGCCCGACCGACTGCACCGGCGTCGTGCGCCCCGGCGTCATCAACGGCGTCGAAGTGGTCCCCGGCACTGCCTCCGCCACCGTCAGCTGGTGGAACATCGGCGACCCGTCCATCGTCTCCTACCAGCTGACCGCCATGTCCCAGGAACTGCTCATCGGCCCGCAACCCGGCTGGACCTGGCAGACCGTCCCGCCCGGCAAAGGCTGCACCCGGGTCACGACCACGGTCACGGGCCTGATCTCGCAGACCCCGTACGTCTTCGTCGTCCACGCCGTCCTGAAGAAGTACGAGTCCCTCCCCCCGACCGCCCCTGAGGTGGCCCGCTCCGAAGCCGTCACCATGCTGTGATTCCCCCCACCGCTGCCGCGGCGGGGCCCGGCGGGGATGCTCACCCGCACCCCAATGCGCCGCTCCGCGACGCACTGCCCGCGCCGAGACGCGAGGCAGGCCAAGCGCCGCATCCGGTGGCCGCCGTTCCGAGTCCTCTACGGGCTCCGGTTAGCCCTGCGGCCATTCGCGGGGATGCTCATCGGGGTGCGGTGCGAGTGCGGGCGCGCACTGGGTCCGGACGGCTCCCGCTGCCCCCGGCGACGGCGTTGGTCGACGTCCCCGCAGCGGCCCGCTCCGAGGCCGTCACCGTGCTCGGACGGGGGCTATGGTGTCTCTGTGCTTCCCGAGCTGCTCCCGCCGGCGGGCGTCGCCGGCGCCGACGTGCCGCTGCTCGTCCACTACGAGGCCGACGGGCGGCGCACCGCTCTCACCGCGGCGCAGCTCGGCGGCTGGGCCGCCCGCACCGCCGGGCTGCTGCACGACTGCGGGCTGGGCCCCGGCAGCCGCGCCGCCGCCCTGCTCCCGCCGCACTGGCGCACCGCTGCCGCACTGCTGGGCGCCTGGTCCCTCGGCGTCACCGTCTCCTTCCACCTGGCCGCGACCGCCGGACTGCCCGACGTGGGCCCTGACGCGGGCGTGCCGTTCGACGTGGTGTTCGCCGCCCGCGACCGGCTCGGCTCTTGGCTGGAGTCCGTCCCCGAGGCCCCGCACCGCTTCGTCTTCGGCACCCCGGCGGCTGGCTCGGCCAGCGGGGATCCGCGTGATGTGCTCGGCTACCGCGACTTCGACACCGCCGTCGCCGCGTACCCGGCGTCCACCCCGGCGCCGGCCCTGATCCGGCCGGGCGCCGCGGCGAGCGGCGACGGCACCACCTACGGCCAGTGGGGCAGCATCGCCCGCGAGCTCGCCGACCGGCAGGACCTCCGCCCCGGCGACCGCGTCGTCGTCGACACCAGCGAGCACGAGCACCCGGTGAAGTGGCTCCTCGCCCCGCTGTCGGTCGGCGCCTCGATCATCCTGTGCCCCGGCCCGTCCCACCTCTCCACCATCACCGCCGCCGAGTCCGCCACCCGCGTCTTCGGCACGCTGTAATTCCCGCCGCTTTGCGGCGGGGCCTTCTCACTCGCGCCCCTCCCGCACCGCTCCGCGCCCCTCCCGCATCGCTCCGCGCCCCTCCCGCATCGCTCCGCGCCCCACCGCATCGCTCCGCGCCCCACACCTGCGCGTGCCATCCCGACTGGGATCACGACCACACGCCGCGCGGCCGCGCATACCGCGCCGATGGGATCGCGCCTGCGCGCCGCATTCCGGAAACCGCATCCCGTTAGCCGCGTGCTGCATCCCGGCAGCCACGCGCCGAATCCCGGATAGCTGCGTGCTGCGTCCCGTAGCCGCGCGCCGGACGCCTTCCGACCCTCCGCGACGGGGCCGGCTGGGATGATCGCGGCTGCGCGCCGCGTTCCGTAGCTGCACGCCGCATCCCGTAGCTGCGAATCGCATTCCGTAGTCGTGCGCCAGGCGCCTTCCGACCCCCGCGACAGACGTTGGTCAATGCCCCCGTATGTGGCTTCTGTGCCATCGGCGGTGCGCGATCCACCCACAAGATGATCTGGCGGGCTCAGGTGGTGAGTGCACCGTCTATCCGAGGGCGCGGCGCGGTGTGACGGGTCGTGAGGACTGCGGGCGGGGAGTCGTCAGGGGGACTTCGTGTGTGCCTGGAGGGCGCGGTCCACCAGTACACCGGCGGCATCGGCGGCATCGTCGGTCGTCCCGGACGCGGTGGTGGCGCGGGCCAGGTTGGCGCGCATGACGTCGGGGTGCACGAGGAGCCGCTCCAGGGCCACGCGCAGCCACGACGCGGCCGAGCCGGTGCAGACGAGCAGCTCGCGCAGGGGGCGCCACTCGGCGTGCCAGGCGCCGGCGGCGCGTTCGTGCTCGTGGGCCATCGCGGCGAGGAGGTCGGCGACGAGGCCCGGCGCGGACGCGGCGCTGCCGAGGGCGCAGACGGCGGCGACGGGCTTGCGATCATGCGGCGCCGCCGACGAGCCGGCGGCGACGGAGGCCTCGTCGACCTCGTCCTGCGCCATCAACGTCAGGTCACGGGCGATCTTCGCGACGGTCCCGGCCGCGCCGCCGAGAGCGCCGGCCAGCTCGGCGACGCGGGTGCGCTCGGTGTGCCAGGGCACGACGGGCTCGGCGAGGCCGAGGAGCGTGGCGAGGGACTCGACGACGTCCGGCCCGTCGTCGCCGAACGGGGCGAGGGTCCCGGCCGCGCCGCCGAACTGCACCGCGAGGCGCTCCCGCCGGACCTGTTCGAGCCGGCGGCGGGCGGCGTCGAGGCCGGTGAGCCAGCCGGCGGCCTTCAGGCCGAACGTGGTCGGCACGGCCTGGCGCAGCAGCGTACGGCCGACCATGCGGGTGTCGCGGTGCTCGCGGGCGAGGCGGGCGGCCTGGTCGGCGCAGGCGGCGAGGTCGGCGAGCAGCGGCCGCAGCGCCTGCGCGGCGACGAGCATGCCGGCGGTGTCGAGGATGTCCTGGCTGGTGGCGCCGAGGTGCACGGACGGCCCGGCGGGACCGGCGAGCGTCCGCAACCGCTCGACCAGCGGCACGACGGGGTTGCCGCTGGCGGCGGCGCGGGCACCGAGGTCGGCGGCGTCGAAGTGCTCGGGCCGGGCGCAGCCGGCGATCGCGTCGGCGTCGGCCTGGGGGATGAGCCCGCTGAACGCCTGCACCTGGGCGAGCGTCGCCTCCACCTGCAGCATCGCGGTCAGCCACGCGTCGTCGCCGACGGCGGTCGCGACCTCGCCGCGGGCCAGGACGCCGTCGAACAGGGCGGAGGAGGACGGTTTCATGCTCACCTTGGTGGACTCTATCGAGCAGGCCGGGGGCGCAGACCTACATCGTGAGCTTTCGCAACGCGGCCGGTCCGCCCCGGCGCGCGGTGCGCCCGTGCGCGGCCCGGGTCATGGCGACGGTCATGATCTCGCCGGCTCACCACCACCCGGGCCGCGGCACGCTTTGCCCGCCCCCGGATCGCGGACCGGGGCGGACGCGCTAGAGGAAGTCGGTGAACCCGGGACGGAAGCGGTCGTCGGGCTTGCCGAACGTCGTGAACACCAGCCCGCCGCGCGGCTCCACCCCGGGCAGATGCTCTGTCATGCGCTGCTGCTCAACGACGCATGCCAATGCCTCTTGCAAGTCCGACTCGAGCTGGTGGACCGCCTCTTCGAGGTCCTCTTCCTTGCGTGACCAGTCGATATCGGCCTCGCGAAGCTGCTGACCGGCCAGTTTGGCGATCACGTCGGGGTCGTTGACCGCGACTTCCAGGCGGCAGTAGATCTGCATGATGAGCGGTTCCGGTTGCCCCATTGCAGTAGCGTTACACATGAAGATTCGTATACAAAGAACGTGCAGATGAATTTACAGCCCGGCAATAGATGGGGCTAAGGTCTTGCGGATGGCGTCATTTCTCCGCAACGTTGCTTTCGACTGCGCCGACCCGTACGCGCTCGCGACATTCTGGGCCGAGGTCATCGGCCACCCCGTCCACCCCGACTGCTCGCCGGGCGACGCCGAGGTCGTCATCGAGCCGGAGAGCGGACCGAGGTGGTACTTCCAGGCGGTACCAGAGCCGAAAACGCTGAAGAACCGCGTGCACGTGTGCCTCCGGCCCGGCGACCGGGACCGCGAGGCCGAGATCGAACGGCTGCTCGCGCTCGGTGCGACCCTCGCCGACGACCGCCGCGAGCCCGACGGCACCGGCTGGGCGGTCCTGCAGGACCCGGCGGGCAACGAGTTCTGCATGACCCGTCCACATTCGTGAAGGTCGTGTGGAACTGCGGTGCAGGCCCGCCGGATCCGGCCGCCGGTGCGGCAGGGTCGGCGGTGTGCCATCGACCCTGCCGACCCACCCCCTGGCGGTCCTGCCCCTGAAGCTGTGGCGGCCGCGCTGGTTCGACGGCGTCGCGCTCGCCGTCGGCGCCACCGCACCCGACATCGCGTACGCGCTCGACGACGCCGTCACCATTCGCAGCCACACGATCGCGGCCGCCTTCTGGTGGGGGCTGCCCGTCACCGTGTTCACCGCGTGGCTGATCCGCCTCGGCGCCCCCGTCGTCGCGGCGCACCTTCCGGGGTCGCTGCCGGAGCTCGGCGTGCTGGGACGGGTCAGGCACCGGTGGTGGGTCACTGCGACCTCGGCGCTGCTCGGCGACGCCAGCCACCTGCTGTGGGACCTGGTCACCCACCCGCAGCCCGAGGTCATCGCGTCGTGGCGCCTGGTGCGCGACGTCAGCGACTACGCCGCGCTGCTCCTGCTGCCGTTGTTCATCTGGTACGTCCAACGCCGCCATCTGGTCAGGGAATGGCACGGGGCCGCACCGGTCGTGGCGCGGCGGCCGTGGCTGTTCTGGTCCTGCGCCGTCGAAACGTTCGCGGCCTGCGCGTTCGTCGTCGGCAACCTGCACTACGGCGGCCCGCACGTCTTCGTCGTCCGGCTGATCGTATCGGCGATGATCGCTCTGCTCACGGCCTGTCTGGCACTACACTTCGTGCGTGCTCCTGGAGACAGACCGGTTGCTGCTGCGGCGCTTCCACAGCGGTGACGCCGCCGCCCTCGCCGCCTACCGTTCGGACCCGGACGTGGCCCGGTACCAGTCCTGGGACGCGCCCTATCCGCTCGGCGACGCCCTCGCCTTCGTCGCGGAGACCGCACGCCTGGACCCCGAGCGGGAAGGCTGGTTCCAGTACGCCGTCGAGGGCCGCGACAACGGCCTGCTCCTCGGCGACGTGGGCGTCAACCGCGGCGACGGCGGCCGGCAGGCGGAGATCGGCTTCACGTTCGCGCCCGCGTTCCAGGGCCAGGGCTACGCCACCGAGGCGGTCGGGCGGGTCGTCCGGCACCTCCTGGTCGAGGAGGGCCTGCACCGCGTGCACGCGGTGCTGGACGCCCGCAACGAGCGGTCGGCCCGGCTGCTGGAGCGGCTCGGTTTCCGCCGGGAGGGGCTGCTCGTGCGGGCCAGCTACTGGAAGGGCGAGTGGACCGACGACCTGCTGTACGCCGTCCTCGCCGCCGAGTGGCAGGCGTAGCCCTTCACGCGGTGCTGCCCTTCACGCGCTGCTGCCTTTCACACGCTGCTCCTTTCACGCGGTGCTGCCGCTTACGCGGTGCTGCCGCTTACGCCGTGCTCGCCGTCGGGTGGGCGGCATAGGCGTTTACGCGGTGCTGGCTGCCGGGTGGATGGCGTAGGCGTTACGCGGTGCTCGCGTCAGGCTGTGCGTCGAGGACCAGCTGATCTTCGGTGGCCGCGCCACCGGCCGGCGCGCGACCGGGCGACACCGCCAGCAGCAACCCCAGCGTCGCCGCCCAGACCAGGCAGGCGCCCAGCATGTGGAGCAACACGACCGGCCAGGGCAATCCCGTAAAGTATTGGACAAACCCGATAATTCCCTGCGCCAGCTCGACGGCGAGCAGCAGGGCGGCGGCCCGGGTGACCCGCAGCGGCGCCCCCAGCGCCCGCAGGCCGAACCACAGCGCGATCGTGAGCCCGACCAGGACAAAAACCGCATCCCCGTGCAATTGCGACACCGTCGCGGGGTCGAACCCGGTCCGCGCCGCCTTCGTGTCGCCGGAGTGCGGCCCGCTGCCCGTCACGACCGTCCCGAGCACCAGCACCACCGCCGAAACCGCCGTGATCACGATCCCGGCGCTCCTGATCGCCCGCGGCGCGGTCCACCGCGGCGGCACGTCACGCGTGCGGTGCCAGAACACGTACGCCAGCGCGATCAACAGCATCGACGCCAGGAAGTGCGCCATCACCGTCCACGGGTTGAGCGCCATCCGCACGGTGATCCCGCCCAGCACCCCCTGGAACGCGATCCCCGCCATCATCCACACGCCCGCGGCGAGCAGCCCCGGCACCCGCTGCCGCTGCCGCCACGCCGCCGCGAGCGCGACCACGGCGATGAGCCCGAGCACGAACGTCAGCGTCCGGTTGCCGAACTCGATGATCCCGTGATGCCCCATCGCCTGGGTCGTCACGTACGACTCCTCGGTGCACCGCGGCCACGTCGGGCAGCCGAGCCCCGACCCGGTCAGCCGGACCAGCCCGCCCGTGCACACGATCCCGATATTCGCCACCAGCGACGCGAGCGCCGCCCGTCGCAGCACCACCGGCCGATCGAGCAGCGACAACACCATCCCCAACACCCGGCCGATACTACGCGCGGCTACATATCACCCCCGCCGCGGTCCGGCCCACACCGCCGCCCGCCACTTCCGCCCCGCCGGCGGCGCCTCGCCCCCGACGCCCGCCACCGACGCCCACCACCGTCCCGCTACCGCTGATGCCCCGTCGCCGTCCGTCCCGACGCCACCGAGCCTGCCGCCACCGTCTGCGACCCACCGCAGCCGGCCCAGCTGCCGGCGTGCTGGTCTGGCCGTCCCTGCCCGTCCCACCGCCCGCGTCTCCGTCCGGTCGTCCACGTGCTGGTCCCGCCGTTCCGCGTGCCGCCACCCCCACGTCCCGCCACCCGCATGTCCCGCTACTTACGTTCCGCCACCCCGCGTCTCGCTACCCACGTCCCGCTGTCCACATGTTCGTCCTGGCTGCCCACGTGCTTGTCCGGACGTCCATGTGGTGGGGCGGCTGCCCGTGGGTGGGTTCGCCGTCCCGGTCCGCCGCTGCCGCCCGTCTCCGCTGGTCGGGCTGCTCAACGGGGGCAGGTCGGAGGGTGTTCCGAGCTCGGTGGTGCCGTGTCCGAGCGTGATCTTGCTACCGCGCGCGGGTGTGCGGGTGGTGGCGACGTCGAGGGAGTTGGTGGTGGCGGCACCGGGTCGGGGTCGCGCTTCACGAAAGGCGTCACGGGCCGGTGTCGGTGGCCGCTCCGCTTTCAAAGCAACCGTACTCCCGCCGTCCTAATCGGACAGCGATAAGTATGGTCGCGCCGCTACGAACCGTTATAAGGCCTGCTCGATAGCCGGACGTTCAGCTAAGGGGAGCCTTACCTTCCGTGCGTTGGATCACCCGTAGGGCGGTTTGCCTGCGTCAGACGAATTACGTAACGTTGGTGTTGTGAAAAACGCGGAGGTGGCGCAGCAGGGGTCTGCCGTCGCTGACGCGTGCCCGCCGCTCGACGTGCGCACCCGTGACCGGGTCACGGAGTTGTTGCTGCAGCAGGGGTCGGCGACGGCGACCGAGCTGGGGCTCGCTCTCGGGCTGAGCGCGGCCGGGATCCGTCGGCACCTCGACGCGATGCTGGCCGAAGGCCTGGTGGAGAGCCGGGAGCGGCCGGACCGCGGGCGCCGCGGGCGCGGGCGGCCGGCGCGGGTGTTCACGCTGACCGCGGCGGCGCGTGAGACGCTGCCGCACACCTATGACGACCTCGCCGCGTCCGCGCTGCGATGGATTGCCGAGCACCACGGCGAGGCCGCGGTCGCCGCGTTCGCCATGGCGCAGGTCGCCGGGCTCGAGGAGCGTTGCAAGGCCGCCATGGCCGAGGCCGGCGACGACCCGCTCGCCCGCGCCGAGGCGCTCGCCAAGGCGCTGACCGCGGAGGGCTACGCCGCCGGCGCGACCACCATCGCCACGGGTGGCCAGCTGTGCCAGCATCACTGCCCGGTGGCGCACGTCGCCGCCGAGTTCTCGCAGCTGTGCGAGGCCGAGACCCAGGTCATCTCCCGCCTGGTGGGGACCCATGTCCAGCGGCTCGCGACCATCGCCAACGGTGATGGTGTCTGCACCACGCACATCCCGGCGCCGGTCCCCGGTGCCAGATCCGATAATGCCCGTCAAATTCGGCAAAATAGGCAAAGGAACGTGAGATGACCACCGCCGATCAGCTTGCCGGTCTCGGCCGGTACGAGTACGGCTGGGCCGACTCGGACAGCGCCGGTGCCGCGGCACGCCGCGGCCTCAACGAGGACGTCGTGCGCGACATCTCGGCGAAGAAGAGCGAGCCGCAGTGGATGCTCGACCTGCGCCTGAAGGGCCTGCGCCTGTTCGACCGCAAGCCGATGCCGGCCTGGGGCGCGGACCTGTCGCACATCGACTTCGACAACATCAAGTATTTCGTCCGCTCGACCGAGAAGCAGGCGGCGAGCTGGGAAGACCTTCCCGACGACATCAAGGCGACCTACGACAAGCTCGGCATCCCCGAGGCGGAGAAGCAGCGCCTCGTCGCCGGTGTCGCCGCGCAGTACGAGTCGGAGGTCGTCTACCACAAGATCCGCGAGGATCTCGAGGAGCAGGGCGTCATCTTCCTCGACACGGACACCGCGCTGCGTGAGCACGAGGACGTGTTCAAGGAGTACTTCGGCACCGTGATCCCGGTCGGCGACAACAAGTTCGCCTCGCTCAACACGTCGGTGTGGTCCGGCGGCAGCTTCATCTACGTGCCCAAGGGCGTGAAGGTGGAGATCCCGCTGCAGGCGTACTTCCGGATCAACACCGAGAACATGGGCCAGTTCGAGCGGACGCTGATCATCGTCGACGAGGACGCGTACGTCCACTACGTCGAGGGCTGCACCGCGCCGATCTACTCGTCCGACTCGCTGCACTCCGCGGTCGTGGAGATCGTCGTGAAGAAGGGCGCCCGCTGCCGGTACACCACGATCCAGAACTGGTCGACCAACGTCTACAACCTGGTCACCAAGCGGGCCGTGTGCCACGAGGGCGCGACCATGGAGTGGATCGACGGCAACCTCGGCTCGAAGGTCACGATGAAGTACCCGGCGGTGTACATGCTGGGCGAGCACGCCAAGGGTGAGGTCCTGTCGGTCGCGATGGCCGGCGAGGGGCAGCACCAGGACGCGGGCGCCAAGATGGTGCACGCCGCGCCGCACACGTCGAGCACCATCGTGTCGAAGTCGATCGCCCGTGCCGGCGGCCGGACGAGCTACCGCGGTCTCGTGCAGGTCCTGGAGGGCTCGCACCACTCCCGGTCGACGGTGAAGTGTGACGCGCTGCTCGTCGACACGATCTCCCGTTCGGACACGTACCCGTACGTCGACATCCGCGAGGACGACGTGTCGATGGGGCACGAGGCGACGGTCTCGAAGATCAGCGATGACCAGCTGTTCTACCTGATGTCGCGCGGCCTCACCGAGGACGAGGCGATGGCGATGATCGTGCGCGGCTTCATCGAGCCGATCGCCAAGGAACTGCCCATGGAGTATGCGTTGGAGCTCAACCGGCTCATCGAGCTGCAGATGGAGGGCGCGGTCGGATGAGCGGCCAGCGAAGCGGCTCGGGCCGCTCATCGTGTGTCAGTTTTGGCTCAGGCCGACGCTGGAGCGAAGCGGAGGCGGCGGAATGAGCGCACCCGTCCTTGTTCCCCCGAAGACCCGCGCGCAGCAGGTCCGCTCGTTCGACGTCGCCGACTTCCCCGCCCTCACCGGGCGGGAGGAGGAGTGGCGGTTCACCCCGCTCAAGCGCCTGCGAGGGCTGGCGACGGGCGGCGCCGACGCACAGGGCGTGACAGCGCCGAAGGCGGAGACGCTGCAGCTGCCGGAGGGCGTGACCGTCGAGAGCACCGAGCGGAAGCTCGGCGAGGCACTGACCCCGTTCGACCGGATCAGCGCCCTCGCCGCAGGCGGGGCCACCGAGACGCTGGTCGTGTCGGTGGCGGCCAACGCCGTGCCGGAGACCGCCGCCGTGGTGCGGCTCGTCGGCTCGAGCACCGAGGTCGCGTTCGGCCACACCGTCGTCGAGGTCGGCCGGCTCGCCGAGGCGACCGTGGTGCTGGAGCAGGTCGGCTCGGTCACGCTCGCCGACAACGTCGAGGTGCTCGTCGGCGACGCGGCCAGGCTCACGCTGGTCACGGTCACCGACTGGGACGCCGACGCCGTCCAGGCGCAGCACGTCCGGTTCCGGCTCGGCCGGGACGCGAAGGTCACGCACGTCCAGGTCACGCTCGGCGGCGACCTGGTCCGGCAGTACACCAGCGTCGACTACACCGGTCGCGGCGGCGAGATCGACGCGTTCGGGCTCTACTTCGCCGACGCCGGGCAGCACATGGAGCACCGGCTGCTCGTCGACCACTCGGTCCCCGACTGCCGCAGCTACGTCGCGTACCGCGGCGCGCTGCAGGGTCAGGAGGCGCACACGGTGTGGGTCGGCGACGTGCTGATCCGGGCCGAGGCGACCGGCACCGACACGTACGAGATCAACCGCAACCTGGTGCTGACCGACGGGGCGCGTGCCGACTCGGTGCCCAACCTGGAGATCGAGACCGGCGAGGTCGCCGGCGCGGGCCACGCCAGCGCCACCGGCCGGTTCGACGACGAGCAGCTGTTCTACCTGATGTCCCGGGGCATCCCGGACGAGCAGGCGCGCAAGCTCGTGGTCCGCGGCTTCTTCGCGGAGCTGCTGCACAAGATCCCGGTCGAGTCGCTGCGCGACCGGCTGGGCGAGGCCATCGACGCACGTCTCGAGGCGGCCGGCACGTGATCCGAGTGTGTGCGGCGGCCGAGGTGGGCAAGGGGACGGTGCGGCAGGTCGAGGTCGAAGGGACCGAGATCGCGCTCGTCCACGCCGACGACGACAACTTCTACGCCGTCTACGACGAGTGCTCGCACGCCGCGGTCGCGCTGTCGGAGGGCGAGGTCGAGGGCTGCACTCTGGAGTGCTGGCTGCACGGCTCGCGCTTCGACCTGCGCACCGGCGAGCCGACCGGCCTTCCGGCGACCGAGCCGGTCCCGGTCTACCCCGTCGAGATCCGCGACGGCGACGTCTACATCGACTTGAATCCCAGTAACGGAGTGACGAAGTGAGCACGCTGGAGATCAGCAACCTGCAGGTGTCGGTGAAGCTGCCTGACGGTGAGCTGAAGCCGATCCTCGCCGGGGTCGATCTGACCGTCGGGGCGGGGGAGACCCACGCCATCATGGGCCCCAACGGCTCGGGCAAGTCGACCCTGGCGTACTCGATCGCCGGTCACCCGCGCTACCAGGTCACCGGTGGTTCGGTGACCCTCGACGGCCAGGACGTGCTGGCGATGACCGTCGACGAGCGGGCCCGCGCCGGCCTGTTCCTGGCGATGCAGTACCCGGTCGAGGTCCCCGGCGTGTCGGTCGCCAACTTCCTGCGGACCGCGAAGACCGCGATCGACGGTGAGGCTCCGAAGCTGCGCACCTGGGCCGGCGAGCTGCGCGGCGCCATGGAGAAGCTGCAGATGGACCCGGCGTTCGCGCAGCGCAACGTCAACGAGGGCTTCTCCGGCGGTGAGAAGAAGCGGCACGAGATCATGCAGCTGGAGCTGCTCAAGCCGAAGATCGCGGTGCTCGACGAGACCGACTCCGGCCTCGACATCGACGCGCTGCGCATCGTCAGCGAGGGTGTCAACCGGGTCCGCGAGAGCGGCGACACCGGCCTGCTGCTCATCACGCACTACACGCGGATCCTGCGGTACATCAAGCCCGACTTCGTGCACGTGTTCGTCGGCGGGCGGATCGTCGAAGAGGGCGGGCCGGAGCTCGCCGAGCAGCTCGAGGCCGAAGGCTACGAGCGCTACCTGGCCGGTGCGGGACCGGCGACGCACCACGCTTAGGGGAATCATGAACGCGCTGGATGTCGACGCCGTACGGAAGGACTTCCCGATCCTCGATCGGGAAGTCAACGGCAAACCTCTCGTCTACCTCGACTCCGGGAACACGTCGCAGAAGCCTCGCCAGGTGATCGACGCGGTCCGGGAGCACTATGAGCTGCACAATGCCAACGTCGCCCGGTCCGTGCACACGCTCGGCACCGAGGCGACCGAGGCGTTCGAGGGCGCCCGCGAGAAGGTCGCCGCGTTCGTCGGCGCCGGCACCGCCGCCGAGATCGTGTTCACGAAGAACTCGACCGAGGCGATCAACCTCGTAGCGCACGCCTTCACGGCGCACGCCGACGACCCGCGCCTGCGGATCGGTCCCGGCGACGAGATCGTCATCACCGAGATGGAGCACCACTCCAACATCGTGCCGTGGCAGCTGCTCGCGCAGCGCACCGGCGCGACGCTGCGCTGGTTCGGGCTCACCGACGAGGGCCGGCTCGACCTGTCGGCGATCGACGAGATCGTCAACGAGCGCACGAAGCTCGTCTCGGTGGTCCACTACTCCAACATCCTCGGCACGATCAACCCCGTCGACGTCCTCGTCGCCCGGGCCCGGCAGGTCGGCGCGCTGGTGCTGCTCGACGGCTCCCAGTCGGTGCCGCACATCCCCGTTGACGTGACCGCGCTCGGCGCCGACTTCGTCGCGTTCACCGGTCACAAGATGCTCGGCCCGACCGGCATCGGCGGGCTGTGGGGCCGGTTCGAGCTGCTCGACGCCATGCCCCCGTTCCTGGGCGGCGGTTCGATGATCGAGACGGTCGCGATGACCGGCTCGACGTTCATGCCGCCACCCGCCCGCTTCGAGGCCGGCACGCCGCCGATCGCGGAGGCCGTGGGTCTGGGCGCAGCCGTCGACTATCTCAGCGCCGTCGGCATGGACGCGATCCAGGCGTACGAGAAGCAGCTCACCGCGTATGCCCTCGACGCCCTGACCGCGACGCCGGACGTGCGGATCATCGGCCCGACCACGACGGAAGAGCGCGGCGCGACGATCTCCTTCACCGTCGACGGCGTCCACCCGCACGACGTCGGGCAGATCCTGGACGACGAGGGCGTGCAGGTCCGGGTCGGACACCATTGCGCCCGCCCGACCTGCGTGCGCTTCGGGGTGCCGGCGACCACGAGGGCGTCGTTCTACCTGTACACCACGACCAACGAGATCGATGCGCTGGTCCGCGGCCTGGAGCGGGTGCGGAAGGTCTTCGCATGAAGCTGGACCAGCTCTACCAGGAGATCATCCTGGATCACTACAAGCGGCCGCACGGCCGTGGCCTGCGCGAGCCGTTCGACGCCGAGGCCCACCACGTCAACCCGACCTGCGGCGACGAGGTGACCCTGCGCGTGTCGATCAAGGGCGACACCGTCGCGGACGTGTCGTACGAGGGCGTCGGCTGCTCGATCAGCCAGGCGTCCGCGAGCATCCTGCACGAGCTGCTCAAGGGCGGCACCGTGCAGGAGTCGCTGCGGCGGCACGAGGCGTTCACGGAGCTGATGGGCGGCCGCGGTCAGGTCGAGCCCGACGAGGCGGTGCTGGAGGACGCGGTGGCGTTCGCCGGCGTGGCGAAGTACCCGGCCCGGGTGAAGTGTGCCCTGCTGGCGTGGATGGCGTACAAGGACGCGCTCAGCCGAGCCGTCCCGAGTGAGGAGAAGGCATGACCGCGGTGCTCGCCGACATCGAAGAGGCGATGAAGGACGTCGTCGACCCGGAGCTCGGGATCAACGTCGTTGACCTTGGCCTGGTGTACGGCATCCACGTCGACGAGGACAACGTCGCGACCCTCGACATGACGCTGACGTCCGCGGCGTGCCCGCTGACCGACGTCATCGAGGACCAGACCCGCCAGGCGCTGTGCACCGGCCCGGGCGGCGGCCTGGTCAGCGACATCCGGATCAACTGGGTGTGGCTGCCGCCGTGGGGCCCGGACAAGATCAGCGACGAGGGCCGCGACCAGCTGCGCGCCCTGGGCTTCAACGTCTGACGAGACGTTTCGGCGAAGAGCGATCAGCGAAGAGCGATCAGCGAAGGGCGTTCAGCGGGGCTTGGTCGGCGTGGCGGTCTTGCAGGAGCAGATGTAGTCGAAGTAGCCGTGCAGGCCATGGATCCGCTGCTCCACCACGTCGGCCTCGCGCACCTTGGCGACCCGGAAGCGGAACGCCTCGGGGAGCTGATCGACCTTGGTCGCCGCGACGAGGTCCGGCGCGTCGCTGAACTCGACCTTGAACCGCTCCCAGGCCTCCTCCCTGGTCTCGTAGGCCAGGCAGTAGACCTCGGGGGAGCTGCGCAGCGCCAGGTCCAGCTGCTGTTTCTGCTCCTCGGTGACGTCGCTCTTGAGGAAGAGCGCCACGTTGTGGCCGGGCCGGTCGCAGTCCGGCCCGGCGGCCATCTGCGCCGGTCCGTCGCCGGGCAGCAGGCGCCACGTGACCGCCCCGGCTCCGGCGACGGCCAGGGCCAGGACCGCGGCGCCGGCGGCCATGTGCCGGCGCCTCCTGCGGGCGGCGCCCGTGTGCACGGCGGCGACGCCGTCGGGGCGGATCGTGTCGTGGGCGAGCTCGTACTCGGCGCGGAGCGCGTCGTGCAGCTGCTGGTTCATCGGTGTGCCTCTCGGAAGTCGTCCAACATGGCCGCGAGGGACTGCCGGGCCCGGTACAGCCAGGTGCGCACCGTGCCCTCACGGACCCGGCACAGCTCGGCGATCTCCGCCACCGGCAGCCCCACCAGGTAGTGCAGGACCACGGCGCGGCGCTGGCCGTCGGGCAGCGCGGCGAGCGCGTCGCGGATCGCCACGCCGTGCCCGCCGTGCTCGTCCGGGCCGGGCACCAGCTCGAGCCTGGCGCCGCGTTGATGTCGCAGCGCGACCCGCAGGCGGCGCAGGCGCGACGTGGCGAGGTTCCACGCGACGCGGCGGATCCACGTCGCGGGCTCCTCGTAGCGGCTGATGCGGTCCCAGCGCTGCCAGGCGCGCACGAACGCCTCCTGGGTCAGGTCCCGCGCCTCGTCGAGGTCGCCGAGGTACACGCTCAGCTGGGCGGCGATCTGCCGGAACTGCAGCGCGTAGCACTCGGCGAACCCTTCGGCATCCCTCATGCCGACATCACGCGCGAGCGCGGCAAAAGGTCACACGACCAGGATGACGGCGAGGACGGCGATCACGGCGCTGGACGTCAGCGCGGTCCACAGCCTGCCGCGCGGGCCGGTGAGGACCTTGCCGAGCAGGGTGCCGCCGCCGGCGATGAGCAGCTGCCAGCTCGCCGACGCCACGAACGCCGACAGGACCCAGACGGTCTCGCCGGCCGCGGACAGGCCGTCGTCGGCGCGGCGGCCGAGGACGAGCGCGCCGAAGTAGACGATCGTCGCCGGGTTGAGCATGGTCAGGCCGAGCAGCGCGAAGTACGCGCCGGCCGGTCGGGTCATCCTGCCGTCCGTGTCCCTGGGGCGCGCGGCCTCGTGGCGGTGCCGCAGGGCGTCGGCGGCGGTCTTGACGGCGAGCGCCACCAGTACCACGGCGGCGACCCAACGCAGGGGAGCGGAGATCGGCGCGATGAGCCCCGCGAGGGCCGCGCCGCCGAGGACGGCGATCACCGCGTAGATCCCGTCGGCGGTGGCCACCCCCATCGCGGCGCCGGCGCCGGTCCGCCAGCCGGTGCGGGCGGCGAGCCCGGCGATCAGGGCGCCGATCGCGCCGACCGGCACCGCGACCCCGTAGCCGGCGAGCATCCCGGAGAGGACGACCTCCCCGAGGCCCGCGCTCACGATCGCTGCTTGTGGCTCGCCTCCGTCAGGGCGCCGGTCTGTCGCTTCGCCCGTTCGCCGGAGCTGGCGGGGGCTGCGATCAGGAGGCGTCGGTTCATGGCGTGCATCATGGCGCCGGTGCCGGAGTGCCGCCACCGATATTCTTCAGCGCTTCCCGCCTGGACAGGCCGGACAGGTCCGGGTTCGCCGCGACGAAGGCGCGCACCGCGTCCGGGTCGGTCTTCGCATACTCGCGCAGGGCCCAGCCGATGGCCTTGCGGATGAAGAAGTCCTGCTCGTGTTTCCATCGGCCGCTGTACGAGAAGAGCCGTCGCGGGTCGGTCGCCTCGCGGTACCTCAACTGGTGCAGGATCGCGGTCCGTACCACCCACAGGTCGTCGTCCTCGATCCAGGCGTCCATCGGGGTCTGGTCGTGGTGGACGACCGGCCCGACGACGTTGGCGGCGAGCAGGTCGACCGTGTCCCACCAGGGCTTGGTCGTGATGAGGGCGCGCAGGGCGGGCAGGTCCGCCGCGGTGAGGTGCTTCGCGTGCCTGGTCAGCAGGTCGCAGGCGAAGTACTGGAACTCCCGCTCCGGCTGCGTCCAGCACTCCTGCGCCAGCCGCAGGGGCTCGTCCGTCCGCAGGAACGGCTTGTCCAGCTTCCGTCGTACCGGCGACGGGATGCCGAGGAAGTCGAACTGGTCGCGCATGTAGGCGCGCATCCCGGCGGCGGTGCCGGGGGCGGCGTGCCCCCGGTACACCTGCCGCAGCTCGACCAGCGTCACAGGTTGCTGGTGGAGAAGGTGTCGCACTGGCGCGGGTCGCCGGTGTTGAAGCCCTGCGTGAACCACTTCTTGCGCTGCGCGGACGTGCCGTGGGTGAAGCCGTCCGGGTTGACGCCGCCGCCGGACTTCTTCTGGATCGTGTCGTCGCCGATCGCCTCGGCCGCCTCGATCGCCTCGTTGATGTCCGCCTGCGTGATGGAGGTGAACAGCACGGCGTCGCCCTCCTTGTCCTTGGTCTCCGTGGCGTGGAAGGCCCAGGTGCCGGCGTAGCAGTCGGCCTGCAGCTCCAGGCGCACCGAGCCCGAGGTGGGGCCGGTGTCGCCCTGCTGGACCTTGGCGTTGGTGCCGAGCAGGTTCTGGATGTGGTGGCCGTACTCGTGGGCGATGACGTACGGGGCGGCGAACTCGCCCTTGGCGCCGAAGCGGCTCGACAGCTCCTTGTAGAAGGTCAGGTCGATGTAGACCTGGCTGTCGGCCGGGCAGTAGAAGGGCCCGACGCCGGAGTCCGCCTGGCCGCAGCCGGTGTTCACGGCGCCGTTGAAGTAGTTCGTCTTCGCCTGCTGGTACTGCTTGCCGAACGCCTGCGGCAGCTCCGCCTTCCAGTAGGCCTGGACGGAGTTGACGTACAGCAGGTTGCGGCAGTCGGCGTCGTTGAACCGGTCCTTGTTGGACTTGTCACAGCGCTTCTCGATGTCGGAGTTGTCGGCCTGCTGGTTGCCGCCGCCCCCGCCGCCGAGCATGCCGCTGCCGAAGAGGCCACCGCCGCCGCAGATCACCAGCGCCAGGACGACCAGGGTGATGATGAGGCCCATCTTCCCGCCGCCGCCACCCGGGAGGGGGATCGGGATGCCACCGAGGCCGCCACCGCCACCGCCGCCGCCACTGGTCGACCCGCGCAGGTCGTTGACCTGGCTGCTGTCGAGATCAGCATCGTCGTTGAACTCCATGGCACACCTCTTCAGACGGGGGGGATCGATCGGCGTCTGCTGCGTCGGTACCCGATGATCTTGTGACGTAATCGTGTGGCGGCTCGGGGTGGTGCGCACGGTACGATATGCCCCGTGACTCGCACCCAGAGGGAGTGACCCCCGGTTCCACGCCAGGAGTCTGTCCACTTTCCCCTTGAACATTGCGAGAGCGAGTCCTTCCTGTGATCACGACCACGGGTCTTGAGCTGCGCGCGGGCGCGCGCATCCTCCTCAGCGACATCAACCTGCGCATCCAGCCCGGCGACCGCATCGGTCTCGTCGGCCGCAACGGTGCCGGCAAGACCACCACCCTCAAGGTCCTCGCCGGTGAGGGCACCCCGCACGCCGGCTCCGTCGAGCGCCGCGGCCCCGTCGGCTACCTGCCGCAGGACCCCCGCACCGGCGACCTCGACGTGACCGCCCGCGACCGGGTGCTGTCCGCCCGCGGCCTGGACACCATCTACGCCGAGATGAAGGCACTGGAGGCCACGCTCGGCGACGACGAGCGGCTCATCCGGCGGTATGGGCAGCTGGAGGACCAGTTCGCCGGGCTCGGCGGCTACGCGGCCGAGGCCGAGGCCGCCCGCATCTGCGCCAACCTCGGCCTGCCCGACCGGGTGCTCGCCCAGACCATCGGCACGCTCTCCGGCGGTCAGCGCCGCCGGATCGAGCTGGCCCGCATCCTGTTCCGTGACGCGGCGGCGACCGGCGGCGGCATCCTGCTGCTCGACGAGCCGACCAACCACCTCGACTCCGACTCCATCGCCTGGCTGCGCAACTTCCTGTCCAGCCACAAGGGTGGCCTCGTGGTGATCTCCCACGACGTGGAGATGCTCGACGCGATCGTCAACAAGGTGTGGTACCTCGACGCCAACCGCGCGACGATCGACTTCTACAACCTCAACTGGAAGCTGTACCAGCAGCAGCGCGAGACCGACGAGAAGCGCCGCAAGCGCGAGCGGGCCAACGCCGAGAAGAAGGCCGGCGCTCTCATGGCGCAGGCAGACAAGATGCGGGCCAAGGCCACCAAGACCGTCGCCGCGCAGAACATGGCCCGCCGCGCCGAGCGGATGCTGGGCGACCTGGAAGAGGTCCGGGTCTCCGACAAGGTCGCGAAGGTCCGCTTCCCCAACCCGAAGCCGTGCGGCAAGACCCCGCTGACGGCGTCCGGGCTGTCGAAGACGTACGGGTCCCTGGAGATCTTCGTCGACGTCGACGTCGCCGTCGACCGCGGCTCCCGGGTCGCGATCCTCGGCCTCAACGGCGCCGGCAAGACCACCCTGCTGCGGATGCTCGCCGGGGAGCTGGAGCCCGACACCGGCGAGGTCCACGCCGGGCACGGCCTGCAGCGCGGGTACTACGCCCAGGAGCACGAGCAGCTCGACGTCGACCGCACGATCCTGGAGCTGATGCGCTCCGCCGCCCCGGACCAGAACGACACCGAGCTGCGCAAGATCCTCGGCGCGTTCCTGTTCACCGGCGACGACGTCGACAAGCCCGCCGGGGTCCTGTCCGGCGGTGAGAAGACCCGGCTCGCGCTCGCCACGCTGGTCTGCTCCGGCGCCAACGTGCTGCTGCTCGACGAGCCGACCAACAACCTCGACCCGATCAGCCGCGAGCAGGTCCTCGACGCGATCGCCCGCTACCCCGGGGCGATCGTCCTCGTCACGCACGACCCCGGCGCGGTCACGGCCCTGAAGCCGGACCGCGCGATCCTCCTGCCCGACGGCGTGGAGGACGCGTGGAGCGACGACCTGCTGGAGCTCGTGGAACTCGCCTGAGGTTTCACCAGGGCGTGATCAGCACGGCTTCGACGACGACCGCGAGGGCTGCCCCGACCGCTGTGAGCAGCAGCGGGGTCGGGGGCAGCTCGCCGGCCGGCTTCTCCGGCGCCACCGCGGCGACCGTGAGCCACGGGAAGAACGGCAGCCAGGCGTGCTCCACGCCGCCCCTGGCGAGCCCCGCCGCGATCGAGAACACCACGGCCGCCCCCGCGCCCACCAGGAACGGCCAGGCGGCCGTGTTGCGCAGCTTCCGCGCGCTGGCGACGATCGCCGGGCCGGTGGCGAGCAGCAGGACGACGACGCTGATCGCGCTCCACCACAGCACCGACCGGTAGGGCGCGACCCGGCTGGCATAGTCGGTCTCCGCGGCCACCAGGCCGTCCGCCCAGCCGAAGCCGAGCAGCTGCGCCCCCAGGACCGGCACGAGGGCGCCGATGCCCGTCACGATGTTGAGGAACGCCCGCCGCCGGGCGAAGTAGACGCAGACGATCGACAGGCCGAGCCAGGGGGCCGAGTACGAGAACAGCGCCGCGACGCCCACGAGCAGCCCCGCCGCGAGCGCCCAGACTGCCTTTTTCCGGACTTTCGTGCGACTTGCCCGGAGGCCGCACACGATCGCGGCCGCGCCCAGGGTCGCCACCAGGCCATCGAGGCTGACGGCGACCCAGATGGCGTACGGGGCGAGGACGAGCACCGGCAGGTACCGCCGCGCGGCCGCCTCGCCGACGGAGTCACGCACCGCCGACAACACCAGCGGAATCGTCAGCGCCGACAATGCGGTGATCAGGAATCCGAGGACGACGTGGTTGTCGACGCCGATTCGGTCGGCCAGCCACAAAAACAGAACGGGACCCGGCGGATGGCCCCGGGAGGCGACCGAGTGGGCCGGCGCGTCGGCGGTGAAATGTCTGAGGTATGCGAGGGGATCGTCGCCGACCCGCCTAACGTCACCCAGATATTCCTCCGGCGAACCGAGGGCTTTCGTAAGGCCCGACCAGCCATCGACAAGCGCCAAAGCGATTGCCCACGTCAGGCCGGCGCAGTACCCG
Source organism: Dactylosporangium sp. NPDC050588 (assembly GCF_040654975.1). Taxonomy (NCBI): domain Bacteria; kingdom Bacillati; phylum Actinomycetota; class Actinomycetes; order Micromonosporales; family Micromonosporaceae; genus Dactylosporangium; species Dactylosporangium sp. NPDC050588. Next base: position 35,999 of record NZ_JBFAJA010000047.1, read on the forward strand.
AAAAGCTGAATTTTTCGCCAGGATCGTCGCTCGAGGGCGCCCTGTGACGCAGACCACAGTACCGCCGCGGCCACCAGCGGCGCCAGTACGCTGCCCGGCCCGACCCTGATCTTGTACCTGCCGAGGAAGGGCGCGCTTGCGGTGCCCAGACGGGCGTCGAGCTGCACCGCGAGCGCGGCGACAGCGAGCCCGAGCAGGCCGAAGGCAACCCAACGGAGCGCATCGCGACGCTCACGATGCGCTGTCCATGGTTGGGCGGTGGAGGGTTCGCTCATCACGGCGCATCACGGTATCGGGTAGGCGACAATGCTGTGCGTGTCGGTTGGCGTGCCGTCGATATCTAGCGCATGATCGTTCGAGGCGGTCTAATAGGTGGGACCGCACCAACCGCTCTGTCTGGGACGTGAGGGATCAGCATGGCAGCCACCGCCACCACCAGCACCGAGAAGGGTCGCCGGATCGTCGGCGCCGAAAGGCAGACGCTGGCGAAGGACCTCGTGAAGCGGTACACCAACGGTGAGAGTATCCGCGCGCTCGCCGCTTCCACCGGTCGATCCTATGGATTCGTGCACCGGGTGCTGACCGAATCTGGCGTTCAGCTTCGTCAGCGTGGCGGTGCCCGGCGCCGCAAGAAGGCGTGAACGCCGCTCCCACGTCGGGAGAGGCGCGTTTCGACGTCGAAGGGCCGGTCGCAACGGTGACGTTGGACCGGCCCGAGGTTCTCAACGCGCAGACCCCCGCGTTGTGGGCCGACCTCCGGGCGTTCGGCCGGTCACTGCCGGGCGACGTTCGGGTGGTCGTCGTGCGCGGCTCCGGTCGGGCCTTCTCAGCCGGGCTCGACACCTCGGTCGCCGCGTCCATCCTCGGCGGCGTCTCCGACGCGCAGATCGCGCAGTACCAGGAGGCGTTCGCCTGGCTCCGGCAGCCGTCGCTGATCTCGATCGCGGCGGTCCACGGCCACGCCATCGGCGCCGGATTCCAGCTCGCTCTCGCCTGCGACTTCCGGGTCGTGGCCGAGGACGTGAAGTTCTGCATGGCCGAGGTGTCCCTCGGGCTCGTCCCGGACCTCGGTGGCACCAAGCGGCTCGTCGAGCTGGTCGGTTATGCGCGGGCTCTGGAGCTGTGCGTCACCGGCCGGCGCGTGCACGCCGGCGAAGCGTCGCAGATCGGCCTGGCCAACGCGGTGGTTCCCCCGGCTGATCTGGGGGACGCCGTCGGTGATCTCACCGCGGCCGTCCTGGCGGGCTCCCGCGACGCGGTCGTGGAGATCAAGGCGCTGATCGCGGCCGCGGGCGGGCACACGTTCGCCCAGCAGGAGGCCGTCGAGCGGGCCGCGCAGGTGCGCCGGATCCAGGATCTGGCGGGCCTCGGCGAATAATTTGTCGTACCCCCCGGGCATGCTTGGGCTTCAAGTTCTCCGACCGGGGGGTTTCGAATGACGTCGCCGAGCAGCATGGCCGGGTGGGAGACCCTGCGCTCCCTGCGCAAGGCCGACGAGCTGGCCGGCAAGCGCCTGGCCCGCGGCACGGCGAAGCGCATCCTCGCCTTCGCCCGGCCCTATCGCGGCGACATCAGCGTCTTCCTCGTCACCGTCGTGTTCGGCGCGGGCATCGGCGTCGCCACGCCCTACCTCGCCGGTGACGTCATCAACAAGATCAATGCCGGTGGCCCCCACGCCGGCACCGCGGTCGTGCGGGTCGCGTTGCTCATCGGCGCCCTCGCCGTCGCCGACGCCCTGCTCTCCCTCGTCCAGCGGTGGTATTCCGCCCGCATCGGCGAAGGCATCATCCTGTCGCTGCGCACCCAGGTCTATGGGCACGTGCAGCTCATGCCGCTGCAGTTCTTCACCCGCACGCAGACCGGCGCGCTGGTCAGCCGGCTCAACAACGACGTGCAGGGCGCGCAGCGCGCGTTCACCTCGACCCTGTCCGGCGTCGTCAGCAACGTCATCCAGCTCGTCCTCACCGCCGCGGTCATGGTCACCCTGTCGTGGCAGGTGACGCTGCTGTCGCTGGTCATGCTGCCGGTCTTCATCCTCCCGGCCCGCCGGGTCGGCAAGCGGCTCGCCGCGATCACCCGCGAGGCCTACCAGCTCGACGCCACGATGAACGCGACGATGACCGAGCGCTTCGGCGTCGCCGGCGCCCTGCTGGTCAAGCTCTTCGGCCGGCCGGAGACCGAGGCGGCCCGCTTCGCCGACCGGGCCGGCCGGGTCCGCGACATCGGCATCCAGACCGCGATGTACAGCCGCGTGTTCTTCGTCAGCATGCTGCTCGTCGCCTCCCTCGCCCAGGCGCTCACCTACGGTCTCGGCGGCTGGTTCGCCGTGCACGGCCAGATCACCGCCGGCACCGTCGTCACCCTGGCGCTGCTGCTCACCCGGCTCTACGGCCCGCTGACCGCGCTGTCCAACGTCCGGGTCGACGTGATGAGCGCGCTCGTGTCGTTCGAGCGGGTCTTCGAGGTCCTCGACCTCGCCCCCGGCATCGCCGAGCGCCCCGACGCCCGCCCGCTGCCGCCCGGCGCGGCGAAGGTCGAGCTCCGCGACGTCCGCTTCCGCTACCCGAGCGCCGCCGAGGTCTCCCTCGCGTCGCTGGAAGACGTCGCGTCGCTGGACCGCACCGTCACCGACGAGGTGCTCAAGGGCGTGTCCTTCACCGTCGAGCCGGGCCAGATGGTCGCGCTCGTCGGCCCCTCGGGCGCCGGCAAGTCCACCACCGCCATGCTCGTCCCGCGCGTCTACGACGTCACCGGCGGCGCCGTCCTCGTCGGCGACATCGACGTCCGCGACGCGACCCTGCAGTCGCTGCGCGACACCATCGGCGTCGTCACCCAGGACTCGCACCTCTTCCACGAGACCATCGCCGAGAACCTGCGCTATGCGAAGCCCGGCGCCACCGACGACGAGCTCTGGACCGCCCTGCGCCGTGCCCAGGTCGGCGACCTCGTCGAGTCCCTCCCCGACGGCCTCGCCACCGTCGTCGGCGAGCGCGGCTACCGCTTCTCCGGCGGCGAGAAGCAACGCATCGCCATCGCCCGCCTCCTGCTCCGCGCCCCCTCCATCGTCATCCTCGACGAAGCCACCGCCCACCTCGACTCCGAGTCCGAGGCCGCCGTCCAGCGCGCCCTCGCCGAGGCCCTCACCGGCCGCACCGCCCTCGTCATCGCCCACCGCCTCTCCACCATCCGCGCCGCAGACCAGATCCTCGTCGTCGACAACGGCCGCATCGTCGAGCACGGCACCCACGACACCCTCGTCACAGCGGGCGGCCTGTATGCGGAGCTCTACAAGACCCAGTTCGCCCTGGTCGACTCCCCACCCCTACCGCTGCTCGTGCCGCCTTCCGACACCCCCTCCAGCACCCCCTCACCAGCCACTCCGTCTTCAGACTCGGCGCCCGCAGCCACCGCGTTAGCCGGCGCCGCCTCCGCAGACCCTGCCCCCGCAAGCACCGCCCCCGCGACCGTTGCTCCCGCGACCGTTGCTTCCGCGAGCGCTGCTCCTGCTGCCTCGGCTTCCGGAGGCGTTGCTCTTGCGGGCGTCGCTTCGGAGGGCGCTGTTCCCGCGGCCGCTGCCTCTGCGGGCGCCGCCTCCGCGGACCCTGCTCCCGCAAGCACTGCCTCCGCGAGCGTTGCTTCCGCGAGCGCTGCTCCTGCTGCCTCGGCTTCCGGAGGCGTTGCCCTTGCGGGCGTCGCTTCGGAGGGCGCTGTTCCCGCGGCCGCTGCCTCTGCGGGCGCCGCCTCCGCGGACCCTGCTCCCGCAAGCACTGCCTCCGCGAGCGTTGCTCCTGCGAGCGTTGCTTCCGCGACCCCTGCTTCCGGAGGCGTTGCTCTTGCGGGCGTCGCTTCGGAGGGTGCTGTTTCCGGGGCCGCTGCTTCTGCGAGCGCTGCTTCCTCAGGCGTTGCTCCTGCGAGCGTTGCTTCCGCGACCCCTGCTTCCGGAGGCGTTGCTCTTACGCGCGTCGCTTCGGAGGGTGCTGTTTCCGGGGCCGCTGCCTCTGCGGGCGCTGCTTCCGGTGGTGCTGTTCCCGGGGGCCTTGCTTCCGCGGACAGTCCCCACGCAGGAGTTCATTCCCCAGCTCACTCCGAAGACATCCACTCCTCCGATGAACCAGACCCTCCCCACCAGACCGCCCCTTCCGGCCCCGTCCCCACCCCAACTCCGTAGCCGAACCCGACCCCGGGCGCTCCGCACACGCCGCACTCACCACCAACCACGCCCAGGGCCTGCCGTTTCCGCTTCCCCCGACCGTCCGTGGCCGAGTCCCTGCCCAGCGGCGTGCGCCACGACTGCGTGTCCGGCGGGATCTGCATGGCCGCGTGGGTTCGGTCGCGTGGGTTCGGTCGCGTCAACCCGCTGTATGTCTGGTTGCGCCTCGCCTGGCTGTGCCCGCCTCAGCCGTGCGGCGCAGGGCGTCCTTGACCGCGCCCTTGAGGATGCTGGCCTGCAGGGCGCCGTGCCTGGCGGGGACTGCGTTGCGGCGTGAGCCGACAGTCGAGGGTCTGGTTCCCGCCGGTTCTGGTGCCCGGTGCGGGTGGTGGTGGCGGGCTGTGTGAGCTGGGCTGCCTGTCTGGCAGTGTCTGGTCCGGCTGTGTCGGTCCGGCTGTGTCGGTCCGGCTGTGTCGGTCCGGCTGCGTCAGTTCGGCTAGATCCGTCCAGCTGTGTCTGCCGGGCGTACTTGCCTGACCGTGTGTCTGCGTGCTCTTGCGACCAGGTGTCCGTCCGACGGTCTGCCCAGCCTTCGTCTCCTGGCCGAGGAGATCCGTTCCGTGACGCTGATCCGTGTGTCTGGCCCCGTGTTCAACTGTGACTGCTTGACCCGCACGTCCGGGCGTGTCCGCGCGGCCGTGTCCGTCCGGGTGGCTGCCCGTTGCGGGTGGCCGGCCTTCGCCGCCGCCACCCTCGACGTCGGCGCGTGAGGTCGACGCCGCCCTTCGGCCCGGCTTCGTGGGAGGCCGCGGCCGTTGTCCGGCCAGCTGCCTGTCGCGTGTGTGACCGGCTCCGACGCCGCCATCGTCACTCTCGACGACGTGGGCGCGTGAGCCTGGTACGAACCCGACCTTGTGCCTGGCTCTGCGTCCACCTGGGACTGTCGGTCCGCGTGGGCGTGCCCGTCCGGGTGCCTGCGTGAGCTCGACCTCGGGAGTGGGTCTGGCTTCCGTGTTTGGCTGAGACTGCCCGGCCGCATCCGGCGCGATCATGGCCGTGTTGGTCGGCTGTGTGTCCGGCTTGGGGGATGGGCACCGAGCGGGCCGGCCGGGCCGGGGTTGGCGGATCGAGCGTGAGCGTCGCTGGTTGCCGGACGGGTGCGCCGCGTCGGTGGTGAGGCAAGGCGCTTCCACGGGGTCCGCAGGATCTCGGTTGCCGGGAGCGGCGCGGTCAGGGCTGCGGTGTGGGTCGATGCCGAGCGCTTCGTCTGGATGGCCGGCTTCAGGTGTTCTGTTTCGCCGCCGTCGCTGGGGGATGGGGGTGGGGGTCGTGGTGTGGGGCGCATCGTTGCTGATGGGAAAGTAGCGGCGGTGGAGAAGGGGGGCTGGGGGTCATCGACCTCAGTGGATCAAATGAGTGCGTGGGGGAGTGTTACGGCGTGTCCGGGCGATTCGCGTGTTGTCCGGCAAAGCGCGCCGCCGCGTGGTGGGTGGTTGATGGTCGTCAATGCGAGAGGGGGTGGGAATGGGGAGAGGGAATGGCGAGGAATGTGGTGTAGGTCACGGCGCGGGCGGGATGGGAGAGAGGTCAGGCGAGGACGGGCCAGGTGTGTTGGGTGGGGGTGGCCTGCAGGGCGGGGGTCTGCGGATAGTTCTGGCTCGGCAGCTGGGCCCTGATCGCCCTGAGCCAGTCGCGGTACGTCGCGTCCGGCGGCAGGGCGGCGAGGGTGGTCAGGGCAACGTACGTGAACGCGCCGTTCGGGCGGCCCGAGAAGGTGGCGTCGTAGGAGTACTCGGTGTCGCGGCACGCCGACAGCAGCAGCGCGGCCGAGCGGGGGCGGGTGACGCGCGGAGCAACAGCCTCGTGGGTAGGGGTGCCGAGGGGCAGGAACGTCGACGGGGCCAGGAAGCGGGTCGGGCAGCGGCCGTCGCCGAGCGGGCGGCTGAGCCGCGTCAGCGTGCCCGAGTGGCAGGAGTCGGAGATCAGCACGACGCGGACGCCGGGGGCGGCGGTGGCGAACAGGGTGGAGAGCTCGTCGTCGAGCAGCGGGCCGTTGGCGGCGACGTCGTGCGGGCAGATCGCCTCGTCGCGCTGGTCGGGTTCGTCGCCGTCGAGGTCGGGGACCCAGGTGCCGTGGCCGGAGTACGTGATGACGACCGCGTCGCCGTCGGAGGTGCGGGAGAGCAGGTCGGCGATGCCGGTGCGGATGGCCACGCCCGAGGCGGCGCTGTCGAGCAGGGTGCGGACGTCGAAGCCGCGCGCGGTCAGCGCCGCCGTCCAGTCGGCGGCGTCGTTGCGGCAGCCGTAGAGGTCGTTGGAGACGCCCGGGTAGTCGTTGATGCCGACGCAGAGCGCGAGTTTCATGGTGTACCCCCGTAAACCAGTGGAACCTTCTGCAGTGAAGGCGCCACAGCGCGTCACCGAGGTTGCACGAACTCCGTCAGCCCGCGCCGAAGCAGACGAACGGCGTCGCCTCCGGCAGGTCGGCCAGGGCACGGGCCGGTGACACGCCGAGCGCGACCGCGCGGTGGTGGTGGGCCATGACGGCGGGGCCCAGCTCGTCGGGGATGCGCGCGACGCTGGCGACGACGTTGGCGGTGCCGGCGTGCAGGAGGGCGGCGGTGAAGCCGACCAGCTCGTCGCCGGCCCGCACGACCGCCCGGCCGACGTCGCAGGCGGAGAGGACGACCTGGCCGGGGGCGGTGCCGAGGCGCTGCAGCTCGTACGCGAGCAGCGGGCCGTCGCCGAGCTCCAGGCGGGAGAAGAGCACGTTCTGCGTGTCGTGGTGGCCGTGCGCGGCGACGTGCACGACGGGTGCGGCGTCCATGCCGGCCAGGACGCTGGTCGCGGTCGCGTCGGCGCCCCGCAGGACCCGGCCCCGCGGATACAGCCGCGCGATCGCGTCGATCTCGGCGTCGGCGTGGACGAGGTCCGGGCCCGCGACGAGCAGTGGCGCTCCGGTGGTGACGGCGTTGGCGGCGGTCCGTGCGGCGAGCCACACCGACGCTGACGGAGCCACCGCCACGGGCCGCCCCCGCAGGCTGGGCAGGAGCCCCCAGGGCAGCACCGCGAGCTGCCGGGTCGGCACGACCACCACGTCGTGGGGGCCGAGCGCCGCCAGTACAGGAGCGATCAACGCCTGATCGAGGGTGGCGGCCTGCCGGTCGGCGCTGGCTCGCACCACCGCGGCGAGCTTCGCGGGGAGGCGCCGGTCGGCCGCGGTGTCGAGGTCGCTGAGGAGGCGGCGGACGGACTCGGCCACGGGAGCGTACGGGCCGAGCTCCACCGACGTGATCGCCCCGCCGGCGAGGACGAGCGCGTGCAGGCGGTCGCGGCGGACGAGGTAGCTGACCATGCAGCGGCCGGCGCGGGCGAGCTCGGCGGCCACCTCGGTGTGGGTGGCGGCGCCGTGGCTCTCCTCGGTGTCGCCGGCCCACCAGCCGTGCCGGCGGATGCTCTGCTCGAGGTCGGCGCAGCGGGCGCGCAGCAGCGGCTCGGGCCGGCCTTCGAGCTCGCCGAGGCGCACGGCCCGGCGCAGCTGCCGCAGCTCCGCGAGGGCCTCGGCGATCTGCGGGTCCTGCGGCGGCAGGACGGACCGGATGCGGAACGACTGGGCCCGGGACCGCTCCGACCAGTTGAAGACGAGGCTCGGCGGGCCGAGCGACCAGGAGATGTCCAGCCCGTACGCGCCGAGGTCCGCCCCCAGCGCGGCGACGCTGCTCTGCAGCTCCAGGCTGCCGAACCGCCGCCGGTGCTCCTGCAGCGTCACGAGCCCCTTGCGCAGCTCGTCGAGCGCCGCCCGCGGCCGCCCGTCGGCGCGGTGCAGCTCGGCCCGGGTGAGCCGGTGCAGCAGCCGCACGTCGAGCGGCACGTCGGCGGCGAGAGCCCGGCGCGCCGGGGCCCGCTGCTCCGCCGGCGGGGTGTCACCGGCCGCCACTTTGGCCCGCAGCGCCAGCAGCTCCGCACTGCCGGCGTCGTGCCGCAGCCCGAGTCCCCGCAGCGTCGCCGCCAGCCGTGTCGCCCGCCTGGCCACGGCCAGCAACTTCCGACGATTTGGGTTTTTCGGCTGATGTACCCCTGAAACCACCCCGACACGACTGCCGTTGCTTTCCGGCTGGACGTCGCTGCTGATCGTGGCGGGCTGGACGGAATCAGCCGCTGCCGCCGACCGGCGTCCGGGCCCGGTGGCAGGTGGCTGGTCCGGATTGGCGGCGGCCGCGGGTCCGCCAGGGCCATGCTGTGGCCGGGCGGGACGGGTGGCCGGTGGCTGGTCCGGGTCGGCGGCGGGCGTGGGTTCGCCGTGGGCAAGCAGCGCCCGGGTGGGCCCGGTGGCAGGTGGCTGGTCCGGGTTGCCGGGCGCGGGTTCGCCAGGCGCAAGCTGCGGCATGGCGGGGCGGGTGGCCGGTGGCTGGTCCGGGTCGGCGGGCGGTGCGGGTTCGCCGGAAGCAGGCCGCGGCCGGGCGGGTCCAGTGGCCGGTGGTGGCTGGACGGGGCCGAAGGCCGTTGGCGGCTGGGTGCGGGCGGCGGCAGGTCGTGGCTGGACGAGTCCCACGGCCTGGACAGGGGTGGTGGACGGTGGCGCCTGGACGGGGCCAGTGGCAGGTGGTGGCTGGACGGGGGCGGCGGCCTGGGTGCGGGCGGCGCTGGCGAGGTCGACGCGGACCTGGAGCGACGCGGCGAGGGCGGCCCAGGCGCGGTTGCGGCGGCGGGTGAAACGGGCGCGGGCCCTGGCGCTCCACAGGGCCGCGGCGGCCAGGTCGCCGCTGCCGAGGGCGGCCTGGGCGCGGGCGAGCTCGGCCTCCCCGAGGTCCTGGCTGAGACGGTGGCGTTTGAGCAGTTCGATCGACCGGTCGAGGTCCTCCGCGGCGGCGGTGTCGAGGCCCGCGCCGAGCAGGGCCCGCGCCCGGTCGAGCATCGAGATGGCGAGGAACCCGTCCGCGCGCAGCCGCCGCAGCGAGTCCGCCGCCGTGTCGAACGTCTGCAACGCCGCCGGCACGTCCCCGCCCGCGAGTGCGCAGTAGCCGAGGTTGTGCTCGACCTTCGCCGCGAGCAGGTCGAGCCCGTGGGCACCGGCGAGCTCGCGGCACAGGAGCAGGTCGGCCCGGGCCAGCCGGACCCGCCCGGCGGTGAGGTGCACGACGCCCCGGTTGAGCAGCGTCCGCGCGAGGACCGCCGGCTCCCCGTGCTCCTGCAGCACCGGCACGGCCGCGTCCAGCAGCTTCAGCGCCGCGTCGATCTCCCCGACCCGCAGCAGGAGCAGCCCCCGCTGCTGCAGCACGGTGCCGACGTCGGCCAGGTCGGCGAGCGTCTCGGCCCGGTCGAGCAGCTCCAGCCCCAGCTCGGTGCGCCCCTGCTCGGCCTCCGCGTGCGCGAGCGTCAGCAGCAGCCGCGCCGCCAGCGCCGGCCTGGACGGCTCCGCCCCCGGCCACCCCAGCAACCGCAGCGCCTCGGTCGCCCGCTTCGCCGCCGCGGCGGGCTTCCCGGCCGCCCCGGCCCGCACCGCCGACCGGTGCAGCCGCACCACCCGCGCCACTTCCCGCCGCTCGCCCGCGTCCGTCCCACCGTCCGCCGCCGCCCGCCCCGCCGGTGCCGCCACACCCGCCACCGCACTCGCGGCCGGGGAAGCGCCGCTCGGGGAACCGGCAGCCACGGACGGCCCGGCTCCCGCGAAGGCGCCGGGTCCCGCAACACCCGCCGGACTGTCCGCGGGGGAAGGGACGGTGACGGTGGGCCGCGTGGCACCCGCCGGACTGCCGGCGTCGGGCGCGGTGGCGGCGGCTCGTACGGCGCCTGCCGGACTGTCCGCGGTGGAAGGGACGGTGACGGTGGGCCGCGTGGCACCCGCCGGACTCGCGGTGGCGGGCGCGGTGGCGGCGGCTCGCACGGCGCCTGCCGGACTGTCCGCGGGGAAAGGCGCGGTGGTTGTGGGCCGCGTGGCACCCGCCGGACTGCCGGCGTCGGGCGCGGCGGCGGCGGCTCGCACGGCGCCTGTCGGACTGTCCGCGGGGAAAGGCGCGGCGGTGGCGGGTCGCGCGGCCCCCTTCGACCTGCCGGCGGGGGAAGGTGCGGTGGTGGATCGCGCGGCCTTCACCGGACTGTCGGCGGGGGGACGCGCGGCGGTGGCGGGTCGCAAGGCGCGCGTCGGGCCGCCGGCGGCGGGGGCGGCTCGCAAGGCGCGCGTCGGGCCGCCGGCGGCGGGAGGGGCGGTGCGGATGGGCATGGGTGTGGCCCGCGTGGCGGTGGAGGCACGCGGGTCGGCCGGAGACGGTGAGGTTGCGGCTACACCACGAACGATGGCGTCACCACCGTCCGGGCGCCATCGGCCTCTTGGTCGTTCGTCGGGTGGACGCGGATCTGGACCTCGCCGCGGGTGACCCGCTGGGCGGCGAAGCGGCCGCCCTCGTCGGTGTCCATGGTCTGCGGGCCGTCGACCGTGCGCAGCTCGATGCGGCAGGGGGAGGGCGGAGCGAGCCAGCCGTCGAGGCGGACGGTGCCGGCGGCGCCGGCGGTCCATTCGACCATGATGGTGAGGCTCGCCGACTCGAAGGTGGCGCGGGTGGTCTCCTCGTCGCCCCGGACCCCGGCCAGCGCGCCGTCCAGGGCCGGGACGAGGCGACAGACCTCGATGTCGAGCCCGGCGACGCTGAGGGAGAAGAGCAGGTCGGCGGGGACGGGGTCGACCAGGCCGGCGACGCGGCGCAGGTCGGCGAGCAGCCCGTCGTCCGAGGAGTGCTGGAAGTCGGCCATGGTCTACCCCGGGAACCCGTCGAGGGCTCGCAGCGCCCGTTGCGTGGTGGACTTCGCGTCCAGCTGGTCGAGGCGCAGCTGCGGGTCGGCGGCGGCGTTCTCCAGCAGGAGCGCGGCGACCTCGGCGGCGCCGAGACCCGCGGCGAACGAGCTGCCGCTCCACGAGGCGAAGCCGCGCGTGTAGTCGTCGTCGTCGAGGGTCTCGCGGCGGGTGGGGCGGCCCCCGGCGTTGCCCGCGGGGGTGATGTACGCGGCGCCCCGGCTGCCCTGCACCTTCGGGAACGTGCTGATCAGCGCCGACCCGGGCGCCCAGTAGCGGACCCAGGGGCCGTCGTTGCTGAACATGGCCTTGGCGTCGTTGGGCTGGAAGGCGCCGACGCTCATCACCGGCAGCTCCCCGTCGCACGCGAGGGCCGCGGGGTAGAACTCGCGGGACGTGGCGTGGTTCCCGGCGGCGGCGACCACGACCACCCCGGCCGCGAGCAGGCGGTCGACGTGTTCCTGGAGGCGGATGGTGTACGAACCGTCGGCCGCGCTCTCGAGGTAGTAGCCCAGCGACAGGCAGACGACGTCGACCATCCGTCCGCCGGTGCCCGCCTGGGCCGCTTCGACCTCGTCGGCGAGGCGGTCGAGGGCGATGAGCAGGTCGCTCTCGTAGACGACGCCGTCGCTGTGCATGACCCGGATCTGCAGGACCGTGGCGTCGGGGGCGACCTGCCGGACGAGCCCGCCGATGAACGTGCCGTGCCCCGTGTGGGTGCCGAGCTCGCCGGCGACGGAGCCGGTGCTGATCTGCCGCTCCCAGGCGTCGCGGAGGCGTTGCAGGGAGTGACCGGCGGCGATGAGCTGGTCCTGCGCGGCGAGGATCATGGCCTGCAGCTCGGTGTCGACGGTGGTGAACCCGTCCGCGGGCAGTGCCGAGCCGGCGGGGGTGGGGACGTCGAGCCACTCGTGCGGGGAGATGCCCGTGTCGAGGATCGCGACGACGGGCCGCCGGTCGCCGAGCTCCGCGGCGGTGCGCCGGCGGGGCGGCGGGAGGACGAGGTCGACCGGCCGGCGGCCGGCACCGCCGGCGAACCGCCAGGCGCTGCCCTCCGTCATCGGGGACCCCTCCGTCATGGGGGAGCCTTCGGTCATCGGCGAGCCCTCCGTCATCGGAGAGCCTTCCGTCATGGGGGAGCCCTCGGTCATCGGCACCCCGCCGATGGAGGCGCCGAAGAGCAGGTGGTCGAGCGACAGGTGCGCACCGTGGCCGCCGGCGCGCAACGCCTTCAGCGCGGCCCACGCGTCGACGGACTCGGGGTCGGCGCCGTGCGCCGCGACGAGCTGGACGGACCGCACGCGCCGCCGCACGGCCCGCTCCCGGGCGGGCCCGTCGGGGCCGTGCGCCGCGGCACCGCGCCCGCCGGGCACGGCGTGGCTCTCGGCGAGGCGCATGCCGGACCCGGCGAGGGTCTGGTTGCAGCGCTCGAGGGTGTCCGGCGGCTCGCTCGCCGGCGCGGTCGACAGCAGGACGCCCGCCCGGTACACCGTCGGCGCGGACACGCCGTCGCCGGGCTCCAGCACGCGGGCGCCGTGGCGGCGCAGGACGGCGGCCGACGGCAGCCAGGGCGTCGACGGTGGCGCGCCGTTGTCGTCACCGAGGTCGGCCAGCGCGTCCCCCGTCATCCGCCGGCAGCGTAACTGCATGTGGCTCTCCGTCTCCGCAGGGCGCCTCGAATCCGAAGTCGGCGCCGTCTCACCTGACTAGAGGACACACGGGCGGCACCTGATACAAGAAGTTTCAGAACGCGCCGGTCACGTGGACCGGGATCCGTGCCGTGACAGCAGCAGCCGCAGCCGGGCGGCGAGCCGCCCGCGGGGGACCGGGGCGGTTGCGCCGTCGTAGCGGAAGGCGGCCTCCCGCCCGGCGAGCTCGTCCCGGGCGAGCGGCGTCAGCGTGGCGGGGTCGGCGCAGCGGGCGAAGTCCCAGCCGTCGCGCAGCGAACCCTGCGGCGGGCGCCCGGACGCCCACTCGGCGAACGCGCGATGCCAGCGGTCGCCGTACGACGCCGCCAGGAAGGGCCATGTACGGGCCACCTCGCCGGCGCGTTTCCTGCGGAGGGCGACGGCCGCTGCCCGTACACCTGCCGCATCGAAACCAGGGGGGACGGCACCGCCGGCGACGAGCGCGTCGACGAGGGCCCGCTGCCGGTCGGCCAGGGTCATGCCGTGATCCGGGGCAGGCCCGCGGCGGCGCAGAGGGCGTCGAGCTCGCGGGTCAGCTCGGCGGCGGCCGGGTAGTGGCCGTCGCGTTCGAGCATCAGCGCCGGCGGGCCGGTCCGCGCGCACAGCTCCTTGACCAGGTCGAGGACCTCCGGCGGGGTCGGGTCGGTGTGGGTGTCGTGGTAGAAGCCGTCGTGCTCGGCCCCGCCGGCGACGTGCACGTACGCGATCCGCTCCAGCGGCAGCCCGTCGAGCAGGTCACCGGGGGTGCCGCGGTTGCGGGCGTTGGCGTGGAGGTTGGCGACGTCGAGCAGGAGCGCGCAGCCGGTCCGGTCGAGGATCTCGGTGAGGAACTGCGCCTCAGTCAGCTCCGGGTCGGGCCAGTCGAACAGCGCGGCGATCGGCTCCAGGGCGAGGGTGACGCCGCCGAGTGCCGCCTGGGTGCGCCGGACGTTGGCGACGACCGCGTCGACCGCCTCCCGGGTCCGGGGCACCGGCAGCAGGTGCCCCGCCTCGACGCCGCCGGCCCGCACGAACGCGATGTGCTCGCTGACCAGCGGCGACCGCAGCAGCTCGGCGCAGCGGGCCAGGTGCGCCGCGCGGGTGTCGTCGACGGGTTCGGCGCCGCCGAGCGACAGCCGCACCCCGTGCGGCACGACCCGCACGCCCCGGTCGACCAGGTCCATGAGCATCGCCGGCGGGTGCGTCAGGTGTACGGACTCCGCGACGACCTCCGTGAACCGCAGCCCCGGGAGACCGGCGACGTAACCGGCGATCTCGGGCCGCCAGCCGATGCCGACCGTGGTCATCCCCCGCACCCTCCGCCGCCGCCGCAGCTCGACCCGCCGCCGCAGCTCGAGCTCGACCCGCCGCAGGAGCTGGACGAGCCGGAGTCGGAGCTGCCGCTCCAGCCGCTGTCGAAGGAGCCGCCGCCACCGCTGGCGGCGACGTGCCGCTGCAGCTCGGCGGACTCGGCGAACGCCGGGTCGGCGAGGAAGAACGCGCCGGCGCCGAAGAGCCCGATGCTGAGCGCCGCGGCCTCCGGGCCGTAGGTGGACCACGACGGCGACTGGCGCGGCGACAGGTGCTGGGCCCGCATCCGCATCCGGGTCAGCAGCGCCCGGCCGTTGCTGGTGACCCGGGGGACGGCCCGGAAGAGCAGCGCGATGACGAAGACCGGGAACACCAGCATCACCAGGAAGCCGATGGGGCGGTCGTTGAAGATGCCGGCGCCGATCCGGGCGACGCCGAGCCCGACGACGGCGAGGACGATCAGCCACGCCCGCCGCACGTTGCGGCGGCGGTCGGGGTCGAGCAGCCACCCGGCCAGGGTCAGCTGCTCCTCGGTGCGCTTGAGCACGGCGACGACGGCGGAGTCGGTCTGCACGTTGCGGGCGGCGAGGCCACGGCGGGCGGTCTCGTGCACGGCCTGGTCGAGCTCGCCGGCGCCGGCCGGCAGCGGGCCGGTCTGCCGGAGGGTGCCCCGGGTGCTGGTGTCGATGGCGCCGGCGGCGCGCAGGGCGGCGAGGGAGCTGTAGACGGCCAGCTTCCGGTCGCCGTTGAGGAGCGCGGCCTGGGTCGGGGTCAGGTCCCGGGCGCGGCGCAGCGAAGGACCGCGCATGGCGGCACGGCGCCAGATGAACGCGGTGATGATCGCGAGTGCGGCGAGCCCGGCGTACAGCCACAGGAAGTCCGGGCCCGCGATGCCCCAGGTGTCACCCGGGCCAGCGACGATCGATGTCCTCATGGGGTCAGTGTGGGTGCGGACGTCGAGATGCGCCTGTCACCGGATGGACACTTGAGGAAACCTTGTGACCGATGTCATCCCGATCTTCGGACGGCGGCCTCGACCAGGTTGAGGACGGCCTCCAGGTCCTGCACGGGGCGGCCGGTCGCGAGGTGGAGGACCAGGCCGTCGTAGGCCAGCTCGAGGAACTGGGCGAGGATCGCGATCGGGACGTCGGCGCGCAGCACGCCGGCCTCCCGCTGGCGCTGCAACCGCTCGCGGGTCGCCTCGGCGACCGCCTCCGAGCGGGCCGCCCACCGCTTCGCGAACTCCGGGTCGGTGCGCAGCCGCCGCGACACCTCCAGCTGGCTGCCGAGCCACCCGGCGACGTCCTCGGTGGCCGCCCGGGCGAGGAGGTCCCGCATGACCTGGACGAGGCCGTGCTCGGCGACCGTGGCTACCATGGTCGCGGCGTCGTCCTCGGCGACGGCGAGGAAGAGCGAGTCCTTGTCCCGGAAGTGGTGGAAGATCGCGCCGCGGGACAGGCCGATCTCCTCTTCCAGCCGCCGGACCGTCGCCCCTTCGTAGCCGTGCCGGGCGAAACAGGTCCGCGCGCCGGTGAGGATCTCCTTCCGGCGTGCGTCGAGCTGGTCCTGGCTCACCCTGGGCACGGGACGATTATGCAAGCCGTACATACGGTTTGGCACATTGCCCAGGGAAAACGGTGCGTTTCACCCCGTTCTGTGGGGATCCTCGGCCATCGAAAATGTGAGCACTGTTTTATGTCATTCCGGTCACGTACCCTGCCCGCGTGCCCCTGTTGTTGCTCTCCCTGGACGACACCCTGCTGGACAGGGCCGGGGCGTTCCGCGCATGGGCCGGCGACTTCCTGCGTGGCATCGGCGCGCCCGAATACGACCTGGACTGGCTGCTGTCCGTGGACGCCGACGGGATGGGTTCGACGTGGGACGTCGCCGAGGGGATCCGGGAGCGGTACGGGCTCCGCGAGGCCGCGATCGACATCGTCGAGGAGATCCGCGGCGAGCTGATGGCCCGGGTCCGGCTCAACCCGCTGACCGCCTGCGCCCTCGCGATCGCCGAGGACGCCGGCTGGGTGCCGGTCGTCGTCACCAACGGCGAGACCCGGCAGCAGGAGGAGAAGCTGCGCAAGACCGGGCTCGACCGGTACCTGGCGGACTGGGTCATCTCCGAGGACGTCGGCGTCCGCAAGCCCAACCCGCGGATCTTCGCGATCGCGGCGGAGCGGGCGCGGATGCGGCTCGGCGGCGCCTGGATCATCGGCGACAGCCCCGAGGCCGACATCGGCGGCGCCGCGGACGTCGGGATGCGCAGCGTCTGGCTGCACCGGGGCCGCCGCTGGGTGGAGCCCCGCTACGCGCCGACCCGCACGGCCGACGGGGTGATCGCCGCGATCGCCGAGGTCATGGCGTCGCGGTAATTCGGTTGCGTTTTCCGCGGGTGTACGGGATGGTGCACCTGACCTCAGGGTCTTCGTGTCTTCGTGTCTCGAGTTGAGAGGGGGCTGGTTCGCATGGCTGCCGTCACGGCGCGTTTCCGCATGCCGACTTCCGCTTTCCTCTTGACTCTGGAGACCTCGCGTTGCGCGACAACGACTCTTCTGGCACGTCCGCTCGCCGCCGCCGCAAGTTCGACGACGACGATCCGACCTTCGTAAAACGCTCCACCCCGTCCAGCGAGCCCGTCTGGGACCTCGTGGAGGAGGAGACCGGCTGGTCCTCGTGGAGCGCGCCCGGCGTGCAGCACGGCCCGGCCCCGTTCCCCGACTGGGTGATCACCGAGCACGCCGCCAAGGACACCGACCGGGGCGTGCTCAAGACCGGTAAGGAAGCCGACGTCCACCTGGTGGAGCGCGGCGTCCCCGGCACCGACCGGCGGGTCCTGCTCGCCGCGAAGCGGTACCGGGCCGCCGAGCACCGCCTCTTCCACCGCGACTCCGGTTACCTGGAGGGCCGCCGGGTCCGCGAGTCCCGGGTCACCCGGGCGATGGCGGGTCGGACGGCGTTCGGCCGGGAGGCGATCGCCGGCCAGTGGGCGAACGCCGAGTTCGGCGCGCTCGCGCAGCTGTGGGAGCTAGGGGTCTGCGTCCCGTACCCGGTGCAGCTGCTCGGCACGGAGCTCATGCTGCAGTTCATCGGGGACGACGACGGCACGGCCGCGCCGCGGCTCGCGCAGACCCGCCCGGACCTGGACCTGCTGGCGGACCTGTGGTGGCAGCTGGTCGACGCGCTGCGGGTCCTCGCCCGCGCCGGCGTCGCCCACGGCGACCTGTCGCCGTACAACACCCTCGTCCACGACGGGCGGCTGGTCATCATCGACCTGCCGCAGATCGTCGACGTGGTGATCAACCCGAAGGGGGCGGACTTCCTGGCCCGCGACGTCGCCAACATGGCGAAGTGGTTCACGGGCAAGGGCTTCCCCGTGGATCCGGAGCCGCTGATCGTGGAGCTGCTGCACGACGCCGGCATGCGGGTCTGACAAGCGCGTGGCCCGCCCGGTGTTGTGGCCGGGCGGGCCGCGGTTTGAAAGCGGCGGGGAGGGTTTGTTCCGCCGCTTCCGTCTGTGCGAGGTGTCGAACCTCGCTCAGCTCATGCGGATGGCCACCGCGGGCACGGCGCCCTTGCGGGGTTGCGTGTGCGGCTCGCGCTGCGGCGTCGCCACGTGGCTCATCGCGCGTCACCCTCCTTCGACCAGTGCATGGTCTAGTCGGGGGACTTCCCGGCTTCGCGCAGGTCCGTCGCCTGAGATCACGATCACGGAATAATGAGCAGCTTCCCGGTCGACTGCCGGCCCTCCAGTGCGGCATACGCGTCCTGTACGGCGTCCAGCGGGTACTTCCCCGTGACGGCCACCTCGACGACGCCGTCCGCGATCCAGCCGAACAGCGTTTCGGCGCGTTCGAGCAGTTCGTGCCGCTTCGCGATGAAGTGCCCCAGGGTGGGGCGGGTCAGCATGTAGGACCCCGCCATGAGGCGCAGCGGGTCGACCGGCGGCACCTTCCCGCTCGCCGCGCCGAACAGCACGAGGGTGCCGCGCGGGCGGAGCGCCTCGAGACTGGTGTCGAACGTGTCCTTGCCCACGCCGTCGTACACGGCCGCCGCGCCGTCGCTGACCTCGCGGACGGCTTGCAGGGCCGCGTCGTACGGCACGGCCCGCACCGCACCGTCGGCGAGGGCGATCTCCCGCTTCGCGGGCGTGCCGGCGGTCGCCACCACCCGTCCGCCGAGGTGCGTGATGATCCTCGTCAGCAGGCGCCCGACCCCACCCGCGGCGGCGTGCACCAGGACGGTGTCCCCGGCGCGCACCGGGTAGGAGTCGAGGGTCAGGTAGTGCGCGGTGAGGCCCTGCAGCATCGCCGCGGCCGCCTGCTCGGTGCTGATCCCGTCCGGCACGGGCACCAGCCGGTCCGCCGGGACGACGGCCTGCTCCGCGTGGCTGCCGGGGACGCCCGTCCACGCCACCCGGTCGCCGGGGGCGAGGCCCTCCACCCCGTCACCGAAGCTGAGCACCGTGCCGCCGCCCTCGCTGCCCAGCACGAACGGCAGCGGCACCTGGTAGGTGCCGCTGCGCTGGTACACGTCGATGAAATTCACCCCGCTGGCTTCCACGAGCACCAGGACCTCGCCCGGCCCCGGCTGCGGGTCCGGGACTTCCTTCGCCCGCAGGACCTCCCGGTCGCCGTACTGCTCGAACACGACTGCGCGCATCGACCCTCCCGTTTCTGTGTCGGCTTCCTGTCTACCCCAAACCGCCGATCGGAAATGTCGTACCGCTGCCGTACGATCCCGGGGTCTTTGGAGGTGAGGGCGTGGGGCCGACCCATCGTCTCGCGATCGATCTGGGCACCTGCCACACCGTGGCGGTCGTCCGCCGTGGTGACGACGCCCCCCGCGCGCTGCTCTTCGACGGCTCGCCGGTCATGGCGTCCGGCATCTACGCCGACGAGAGCGGCAAGCTCTCCGTCGGCCGCGACGCGGAGCGGCTCTCCCAGCTGGCCCCGTCCCGCTTCGAGCCCTACCCGAAGCGCAGCGTCGACGAGGGCGCGGTCCTGCTCGGCGACACCGAGGTCACCGTCGTCGAGATGCTCTCCGCGCTGCTCAAGCGGGTCGCCGACGAGTCCCTGCAGGCCGGGGTCAACCCCGTCGGCTCCACCGTCCTCACCTGCCCCGCCGACTGGGGCGGCCAGCGGCGCAACGTGTTGCTGGAGGCGGCCCGCGCCGCCAACCTCGGCCCGGTCGTCCTCGTCGACGAGCCCATCGCCGCCGCCACCTACTGCCTGCGCGTCCTCGGCCAGCAGGTCGCACCGCTGCAGTCCCTCGCCGTGTTCGACTTCGGCGGCGGCACGCTCGACGTCTCCGTGGTGCGCCGCGAGCCCGCCGCCGCGGGTGGCGCGGGCGGCCTGCGCGTCCTCGGCGTCGGCGGCCTCGACGACCTCGGCGGCGTCGACATCGACGCGGCCCTCGTCGGCCACCTCGGCCAGCTCATCAGCCTGCGCAACCCCGAGATCTGGCAGCGCCTCGCCAATCCCGACAGCATCGCCGCGCACCGCGACCGCCGCGCCCTGTGGACCGAGGTCCGCGCCGCGAAGGAGATGCTGTCCCGCGCCGCCTCCGCCCCGATCCACGTCCCCGGCACCGAAGAGGCCCTGCACATCACCCGCGAGGAGCTGGAGCGCGTCGCCGGCCCCCTCATCGACCGCGCCGTCGACGAGACCCGCCGCGTCCTGGAGCGCGCCGGCGTCGACGTCCGCCAGCTCGCGGGCATCTTCCTCGTCGGCGGCTCCTCCCGCATCCCGCTCGTCGCGAGCCGCCTGCACGCCCGCTTCGGCGTCGCCCCCGTCGTGCCCGAGCAGCCCGAGCTGCCCGTCGCCTATGGCGGCATGCTCGCCGTGGCCACCTCACCCCAGCAGCTCTTCGACGGCGGCCAGTCCCCGGCCCCCCGCCCGGTCTCCGGCACCCCGGTCTCCCCGAGCGGCGGCACCTCCTACCCGGTCTCGGTCCCGATCGCGGGGATCGGCGGCTCGTCGTCCCCGACCTCTCCAGGCGCCTACGGTTCCCCGGCAGGCGTGTCGCAGACCTTCAACGCCGCCTCCCCGTCGTCCCCGGCCGCCTTCGTCCCCAACCAGAGCGGCCGTCCCGGCGGGCCCGGGTTCGGCGGCCCGGCGGCGTTCGGCGCGACCGCTCCGCCCGGCGTCCGGCCCGCTCCCGGCGGTCCCGGCCTGGCCCGCCCCGACGTCCCCGCCGGCATCGGCGCCCCCGGCGGCTTCAGCACTCCCGGCGGCCAACCCGGCCAGGGCGGTCCCGGTTTCAGCACTCCGGGCGGCCCAAGCGGTCCCGGCTTCGGCACTCCGGGCGGCCCGCCCGGCCAGGGCGGCTTCGGGGCCACGACGTTCCCGCCGGGCGGCCAGCCCGCGTTCACCCCACCCCCACCGGTCATCGTCCGCCCCCGCCGCAGCGCCGCCCCCTGGATCGCCCTCGTCATCGTCCTGTCCCTCATCGGCGGCTGCCTCTGGGGCGGCTCCAAGGTCTTCACCTGGATCGGCGACCAGTTCGAGTCGGTGAAGGACAGCCTTCCCGGCGACAGCCCGACCGGCGACGACGGCAAGCTCACCAATCCGAAGGTGGACGGGCTCCAGGAGGGCAAGCCGATCACGGTCGACGGCGCGGCCGGCGGATTCACCGCTCTTGCCGGCGCCGGCGTGATCTACACAGCGGAGTCGACCGCTGAGAGCACCAAGGTCACCGCCTACCCGACGCTCGGCGACCAGGCGACGTGGACCGTGAGCGTGCCGATGGCCCCGAAGGAGCTGCGCCTCAGCCTGGTCGGCGGCCTGTTGCTCGTCGATGGCGATGGCGACACCAAGCGAAGCGACAACGACTCGCGGTCCGTCATCGACGTCGCCACCGGCGGCGTGAAGTGGACCGCAGGCTGGGACAACCGGATCGACCTGCAGTACCTGCGCAACGGCACCGGCATCGACGCCGTCACCGAGGTCCGGTCCAACCCGTCATCGGTGCAGCGATTCGACCTGCTGACCGGCAAGTCCCGCTGGACCCATCCCGGTGAGAAGTCGTTCTTCATCAACGGCCAGCGCAGGGCTAAGGCCGCCGGCACGTGGACGAGGTCGGCAGACGCCGGTGACCTTGTTGTGCCGACCTACGAGAAGTCGTTCGCAGGGGTGCAATCGTTCGCCGAGTCACTGGGCGCCGACCCGGCGACGGTCGTCCACGTCATCGACGACAACACCGTCACGCTCGTCAACATCGCGGACGGCAAGACCAAGGCGTCGGCGCCCATCAAGGGCGGGGAGAACGACTTCTTCATGGCGTATGGTGGCGCGTTCGTCTCAGTTCCGCCCGACGCGAAGAACACGATCGTCGGCTACAGCCTGCGTGACCTCAGCAAGATGTGGGAGTTCAAGGCGCCGCCCGGTGTGGAGATCGAGGACGTCCGGCCGTGTGGGGAGAAGCTGATCTGCCTCGCGCTGGAGAAGTCGCTGGATTACACGATCACCGCGGTCAACGTCGGCGACGGCAAGCAGGCCTGGACGAAGCAGCTCGGCGAGGGCGACGAGCCCAGCTGGTATGTCGTGGACGGCAAGCTGCTGCTGGGTGAGGACTCCGGCGGTGACGTGAGCGGGCCGTCGATCTGCGACCCGGCCAACGGCAACGTCAAGTACGGCGTCGCGGAGTCGGCGACGTCACCCACGGCCATGGCCGCCAGCGGCGGCCGGATCGCGGTGCGGACCCTGCGCATCTCGGGTGGCGCCTCGGTGTGGCAGGTGTCGGTCGCCGACCTCGGCACGGGCAAGGTGATCGGCGCCGCCGACGTCAGCGGCAGCAGCAACACCCTGACGACCATCACGGTCAGCGCCGACTCGGTCACCGCCATCTCCGACAAGGAGAGGGTCATCCACCGCTACAGCATCCCGAAGAAGTAGCCAGCCGCGGCTCCGGCCCGTGGTTCAGCGGGCCGGAGCGAGACGGATGTGACGCGTCCGCACTGCCTCATGAGTCCCTTTTGCCGTAGCGGGCGGCAGGCGTCATTCGATGTTGGGACACTGATGGCTATGAATGTTCTGCAGCGCGTCTCCAAGTCGCTCGTCGCGATCTCAGTGGGTGCGGCGAGCTGCCTGGTGCTCGCCGAGCCGGCGGCGGCCGCCACCCCGGTCTGCAGCACGTATCGGAATCTGTCCGGCTACCTCGCGCCCACGAGCAGCGCCGGGAGTCGGTCCTGCTGGCTGCAGCGTGGCCACAAGGGTGACGGTGTCGTGGTGCTGCAGACGATCCTGGACATCTGCTACGGCGACTACCTGGACTACATCGGCTTCCCGTACAAGGTCGAGAACGACGGTGACTTCGGACCCATCACCCGGGAAGCCTTGAGGCAGGTTCAGAAGGCTGAGGGCATCGATGCCGACGGGGTCTACGGCCCCGTGACGGCCCACACGATCATGATCGTCGGCACGAACAAGCCCTGCAACTACGTGAACTACGTGTAGATCGTTGCGCTGGTCAACGCCGATCGACAATGCGACGGGCCGGTCACCGTGGTGGTGGCCGGCCCGTTGCGTTGGAGAGCCTCTGGTTACGCCTCGATCATCTTGCGCAGGACGTACTGGAGGATGCCGCCGTGGCGGTAGTAGTCCGCCTCGCCGGGGGTGTCGATGCGGACGACGGCGTCGAACTCGGTGCCGGTGTCGGTGGTGACCTTGACGGTGCGGGGGGTGGTGCCGTCGTTGAGCTGTTCGACGCCGGTGACCGTGAAGGTCTCGGTGCCGGTGAGGCCCAGGGACTCGGCGTTCTGGCCCTGCGGGTACTGCAGCGGCAGGACGCCCATGCCGATGAGGTTGGAGCGGTGGATGCGCTCGTAGCTCTCGGCGATGACGGTGCGGACGCCCAGCAGGGCGGTGCCCTTCGCGGCCCAGTCGCGGGACGAGCCCGAGCCATACTCCTTGCCGGCCAGGATGACCAGCGGGGTGCCGGCCTCGGCGTACGCGACGGAGGCGTCGTAGATGGTCGTCTGCTCACCGGTGAGGTGGTTGACGGTGACGCCGCCCTCGGTGCCGGGGGCGAGCTGGTTGCGCAGGCGGATGTTCGCGAACGTGCCGCGGATCATCACCTCGTGGTTGCCGCGCCGGGAGCCGTACGAGTTGAAGTCCTTGCGGTCCACGCCGTGCGCGGCGAGGTACTTGCCCGCGGGGGAGTCGGCCTTGATCGAGCCGGCGGGGGAGATGTGGTCGGTGGTGACCGAGTCGCCGAGCTTCGCCAGGACCCGGGCGCCGCTGATATCGGAGACCGGGGCCGGCGAGGTGGCCATGCCCTCGAAGTACGGGGGCTTCCGCACGTACGTCGACTCGGCGTCCCACTCGAACGTGGAGCCGGTCGGCGTGGGCAGCGACTGCCACTGCTCGTCGCCGGCGAACACGTCGGCGTAGCGGGAGTTGTACAGGTCGCTGCCGATGGCCGCGGCGATGGTGTCCTCGACCTCCTTCGGCGTGGGCCAGATGTCGCGGAGGTACACCGGCTGGCCGTCGGAGCCGGTGCCGAGCGGCTCGCTGGTGAGGTCCAGGTCCATGGTGCCGGCGAGGGCGTACGCGACGACGAGCGGCGGCGACGCGAGGTAGTTCATCTTCACGTCGGGGTTGATGCGGCCCTCGAAGTTGCGGTTGCCGGACAGCACCGACACGACGCTGAGGTCGTGCTCGTTGACGGCGGCGCTCACCGCCTCGGGCAGCGGGCCGGAGTTGCCGATGCAGGTCGTGCAGCCGTACCCGACGAGGTTGAAGCCGAGCTTGTCGAGGTACGCGGTGAGCCCCGCCCGCTCGTAGTAGTCGGTGACGACCTTCGAGCCGGGCGCCAGGGTGGTCTTCACCCACGGCTTGACGGTGAGGCCCCGCTCGACGGCGTTGCGGGCCAGCAGGCCAGCGCCGATCATGACCTGCGGGTTGGACGTGTTGGTGCAGGAGGTGATCGCGGCGATGACGACGGCGCCGTGGTCGAGCTCGAAGTCGCCGACCTTCACCGGCTTCGACTGGCGCCCGTTGGCGCCGCGGGCGGCCGAGACGAGGTCGTGCGGCTTGTCGCCGTTGGCCTGCAGGTGGTTGGCGGGCGGGTCGCTGGCCGGGAAGGACTCGGCGCTCGCCTCGTCGGCCGGGCCCTCGATGCCACCGTCGGCGACGTAGTCACCCAGTACACCTCGGAACAACGGCTTGGCGCTCTTCAGCGGCACCCGGTCCTGGGGTCGCTTCGGGCCCGCGAGGGAGGGCTCGATGGTGGACAGGTCCAGCTCGAGACGCTCGGAGTAGTCCGGCTCGGCGGCCGGGTCGTGCCAGAGGCCCTGCTCCTTGGCGTACGCCTCGACGAGCGCGACCTGGGCCTCGTCGCGGCCGGTGAGGCGCAGGTACTTGATCGTCTCGTCGTCGATCGGGAAGATCGCGACGGTCGAGCCGTACTCCGGGCTCATGTTGCCGATCGTGGCGCGGTTGGCGAGCGGGACGGCGCTGACGCCGGGGCCGTAGAACTCGACGAACTTGCCGACGACGCCGTGCTTGCGCAGCTTCTCGGTGATGACGAGCACCAGGTCGGTGGCGGTGCAGCCCTCGGGGAGCTCGCCGCTGAGCTTGAAGCCCACGACCCGCGGGATCAGCATCGACACGGGCTGGCCGAGCATCGCGGCCTCCGCCTCGATACCGCCGACGCCCCAGCCGACCACGCCCAGGCCGTTGACCATCGTGGTGTGCGAGTCGGTGCCGACGACCGTGTCCGGGTAGGCCTGGCCCTTGCGGGGCATGACGACCGGCGCCAGGTACTCGATGTTGACCTGGTGCACGATGCCGGTGCCCGGGGGCACGACCTTGAACTCGTTGAACGCGGTCTGGCCCCAGCGCAGGAACTGGTAGCGCTCCTTGTTGCGCCCGTACTCCAGCTCGACGTTGCGCTCGAAGGCGTCCGGCCGGCCGAACAGGTCGGCGATGACCGAGTGGTCGATGACCAGCTCGGCGGGGGCGAGCGGGTTCACGCGGGTCGGGTCGCCGCCGAGCTCGACGACGGCCTCGCGCATGGTGGCCAGGTCGACGACGCACGGGACGCCGGTGAAGTCCTGCATCAGTACCCGGGCGGGCGTGAACTGGATCTCCACGCTGGGCTCCGCGGTGGCGTCCCAGCCACCGAGCGCACGGATGTGCTCGGCGGTGATGTTGGCGCCGTCCTCGGTGCGCAGCAGGTTCTCAAGGAGGATCTTCAGGCTGTAGGGCAGGCGCTCGGCGCCCTCGACCTTGTCGACCTTGAAGATCTCGTAGCTGGCGTCACCGACGCTCAGCTGGCTCTTGGCTCCGAACGTGTCGAGGCTCGCCACGGCGTTGCTCCCTTAAGTCATCAGGCGGGTGTCTCACGGCAAGTCTTCCGCAAGTGGGACGCCCAGTCGTCGTCAACCGTCGTCCAGCAAGAAAACCGTACGTCCGTCTTGTTAAACCCGCAAGCGTGTACCAAGCTGTGAAACATGATTCACCACGCCCAACTCGCCTGCCCGGCGGGCTCCGAGGCGGTGTCGATCGCCTTCTACGGTGACCTGCTCGGCCTCGCCGTGGTGCCGAAACCGGCGGCGCTCGCCGGAAGGGGTGGCTGCTGGTTCCGGGGGCACGGCATCGAGCTGCACCTGGGGGTGGAGGCGCCGTTCACGCCGGCGCGCAAGGCTCACCCCGGGCTGCTCTGGCCCGACCTGCCGGCGCTCGCCGCGCGGCTGTCCGCGGCCGGCCACCAGGTGACGTGGAGCGACGAGCTGCCCGGGTACCGGCGATTCCACACCTTCGACCCGCACGGCAACCGGTTGGAGTTCTTGCAGCCGGTTGTCGCCTTTTAGATTTTTCAGCTTTATCGGATTTGTCGGATTTTTCCGAGCTTCTCAGAGATCGACGGTCCACCCGCCGGCATCCTGCTGGAAGCCGGCCTGGCGCAGCAGATCGTGGCCGTTCGGGGGGAACTCGGCGGCGAGCCGCTCCGCCTCACCCGCGCGCAGCGCGTCGACGAGCCCCTGCAGGACCTGCACCGCGAGGTCGCGCCGTCCCGGCGGCGCGGCGAGACGGATCAGCCTGACCGTGGCCCCGTCGGGGCGGACGGCGGCGAGCGCGGCGGCGGGCTGCTCGTCGTCGCAGACCGGATCGACCAGCTCCCACCACTGCACCCCGGACGTGGCCGGCGTGCCCCAGTGGGCGGTGATGCGCCGGGTCACGGCGAGGCGGTGTGCCGGCACGCGCCGGACAAGGAGTAGGGGATCCACCCGAGCACTGTGTGGGATCGGTCTTGCAGGACCCTTGCCTTCGCTTTGCCACGTGGCGTGGGGTCCTCGTGTACCCGCCCGCGTGCTTGTGGGCACGCGGGCGGTGTCACCTTGCGTCAGAACCCGAACTCGGACACCAGCACGGCCCGGGCGATCGTGTGCGCGACCACGTTGAACCCGACGACGTTCGCCGCCGCGTCGGCGCCGATCTCCAGGGCGTCCACGTCGAGGGCGTGCACCGCGAAGAAGTACCGGTGCGGCGCGTCCTTCGGCGGCGGCGCCGCACCGCCGAAGTCCCGGGTGCCGTAGTCGTTGCGGGCGTGGATCGCCTCGTCCGGCAGGCCGTCCTTGTCACCCGTGCCGGCACCCGTCGGCAGCTCGGTCGCGTCCGCCGGCAGGTTGTACACGATCCAGTGCCAGAACCCGCCGCCTGTCGGCGCGTCCGGGTCGTAGCAGGTCAGCGCGAAGCTCTTCGTCTCGGTCGGGAACCCCGACCAGCTCAGGTGGGGCGAGGTGTTGCCACGCTCGTAGACCTGCGCGTCGGGCAGCGTGCCGCCGTCGGTGAGGTCCTCGCTGGTCAACGCGAACGCCGGCACCGCGGGCAGGAAGTCGTACGGCGACGGGGGGCGGGGTCGGTCGGTCATGCGCACTCTCCTAGTGCTGGGATGGCTCCTAACCAGATCCTCTTACCCAACGACCAGCGGGCTCAAGTGACGCCGGTCAGCCTCGCGTACTCCGCCTCGGTCCCGATCGCCGCCCGCCGGTCCGGATGCTCCACGTAGTGCTCGACCACCGACCCGAGAAACACCGGCTCGACCGCCAGCAGCTCCAGCGGCACCAGCAACCAGCCCGGCTCATGCCGCCCCGGCCGCCGGATGCTGAGCGCCAGCTTCGGGCTGCGCACGGTGAGCGGCAGCGGTCGCTGCGGCACCTGTACGAGGTCGTCCCAGCGGACCCGCCGGCTGCCACCCGCGCGGATCGTGAGCCCGTCGGGGCTGAAGACGATCCGCGGCCCCCGCAGCAACGGCACCGCGGCCAGCCCGATGAGCAACACGGCGACCGCGTTCAACGTGACCCGCAGCTCGACCGGTGCGCTCGGGTCGCTCTCCAGGAACAACGTGCCGAGCAACGCCCACGCCATCGCCGCCCGCCCCGACCAGACCGGAGACCCCGGCACGACGAACGCGTCCCCACGCACCCGCAACGCCGCCGGCGGCGGCTGCATCACCGGCCGCAGCGCGATCCCGAACCCCACGAACGCGCCGCTGAGCAGCACGACCGGCGCCAGCAGCAACGTCACCGCCAGCCACGTCGGCGTGCGCGCCTCGGTCACCCCGAACTCGTACCCGACCCGCAGCCCCACCAGCGCCAACGCGACTACCCCAGCCGCGATCCTGCTCCCGCGCACATAGCGGCCGAGCTGCTCCGACGTCACACCGGCCAGTGTACGAACAACCGCATCGGCCGACATGAGTAACATTGGGCGACGCGGTCATCGCGCTGCGAAACCACGATTTGGTGACATGAAGTAGCGTGCTGTACAGCGGAATGCCCGGCGCCACTCACCCGTTCCCATCGACCAACCGCCTCGCCCTCGCCCCAGCCGCCCCGCCGTCACCCCGACCCAGCGCAGACGCCCGCACCCACCCGCGCGCGTCACCCAGGCGGCGCCACGCGCGTCGCTCTGGCCCGACGGCCCGTACCCTGCGCCGGCGCGACAGGCTCGGGGCTCACCGGGTCGCCGCTCTTGCGGCAGGTGAACCAGCCCTGCCGGTGAGCCAGCCCTGCCGGCAGCATCCTGGCCACCCGGCGCCGGCGCGACGTGCTCGGACTTGGTCGCCGCCCTTGCGGCAGGTGAGGCAGCCCTGCGGGCAGCATCCTGGCCACGTCGAGATCTCCGACCACGCTCCCCTTGACGGCGCCCGCCCTTGACGGCGCCCGCCCGCGCCCGCGTCGGGCCTGGCGATCATGCGGTGCTTGTGGGTCAGGCGGCTCGCAGCGGCAGGGGGGTGTGGGTCAGATGGGTGGCGAGCGCGGATCGGGCCGGCGGTGAGCGCAGGTCGGACCGGGCCGTCGGTGAGCGTGGGCTGAGCGGGCGCCGGGCGCGGGTCGGGCTGGATCGGGCGGGTGGCGGGCGCGAAATCGGGGTGGGTGGCGGGCGCAAAGTGGGGCAGGCGGCGGGCGCGAAGTCGGGCGTGTGGCGGGCGCGAGGTCGGGGTGAGTGGCGGGCGCAAAGTTGGGCAGGCGGCGGGCGCGAAGTCGGGCGTGTGGCGGGCGCGGAAGCCGCCTGCGTGCGATGCGGGCGGCCCTGGCGTGAGCTGTCGAAGGGGGCGACGGTCGTGTCCATCGCCCGCTGCCGTGGACGGCGAAACCCGTGGTGCCGGCCATCCCCGCGCCGTCATCACGGACAGGACCTTCCATCGCCGTCCTGCGGTCCGCAAGCCCGGAGAGCGCCGTGCTGCGGGCCACAAGACCGCGGAACGGCGATGGCCGCGCGGAACGGCGATCGCCATGGGGCGACGGCCTGCGGCACGAGTTCGCGGGAACGCTGAACGGGCGGGTTACATGGGCAGGGTGGGGAAGCGGGCCCGCAGGGCGGCCACGGTGGGCATCGAGACCGCTCCGCCGCGGGATTCGCAGACCAGGGCGGCGACGTGGACCGCGACGCGGGTGAGGTCCGCCCAGCCGTCGAGGGTGGTGGGGAGGCCCTTGGTGAGGATGCCCCAGGACAGGGCGGCCATGGTGGCGTCGCCCGCGCCGGTGGCGTCGACGGCGGTGACGGTGGGGGCGGGGACGCGGACGGTGGCGGCGGCGTGGGCGACGAGGGCGCCCTTCGCGCCGTCGGTCACCACGACCGCGCCGGCGCCCAGGTCGAGCAGGCGGCCGGCGGCGTGCTCGGGGGACTCGCCCCACAGGGCGGCGGCGTCGGCGGAGCTGAGCTTGACCAGGTCGGCGGTCGCGGCGAACTCGGCCACCACGTCGGGGTCGACGCCGACGACCGGGCGGACGTTGGGGTCGAAGACGCGGATGGGGCCGGGGATGGCCCAGGCCGATCGGGCGGCGGCCAGGACGGGCGGGCTGAGCAGGCACATCGAGCCGCAGTACAGCAGCCCGGCGGAGCCGACGAGGGCGGTCGACAGGTCGGCGGGGGACAGCAGCGCGTAGGAGGGCGGGTCGCCGTAGAAGCGGAAGGTCGGTTCGATGCCGCGGAAGGTGGTCACGGCGAAGGTGGTGGCGACGCCGGGGACGGTGGCCACGCCGCGGGTGCCGACGCCGGTGGCGGTGAGGAAGTCGACGATGCGGGTGGCCCAGGGGTCGTCACCGACGGAGCCCGCGAACTCGCTGGCGGCGCCCAGGCGGGCGATGCCGACGGCGACGTTGAGCGGGGCCCCGCCGATGGCGGGGTGGTAGACGATCTGGCCGTCGTCGGTGGTGGACTCCAGCAGGTCGACCAGGGCTTCACCGATGACCACCGCATGTCCCGTCATCGCGCCAGTACATCACTTCGGCTGACGTGCCAGCCAGAGTTCGCGGGCGAGGTCGCCGGGGCCGAGCTGGGTGGCGGAGGGGGCGCGGCTGAGGACGGTGGCGCCGTCGGAGTCCTTGGCGACGTACCAGATCTGCTCCGGATCCAGGACGGGCAGGCCGTCGCTGCCGGGGCCGAACGGGGTGCGTGCGGTGAAGACCAGCTGCGCCCTCGCCGGGTTGAGGTCGCGGTCGCGGAGCAGGCGGAGCGCCTCGGCGGCGAGGTCGGGATGCACGGCGGCGTCCAGGTCGTCGACGAGCAGCACGCCGCCGCGTTCCAGCATCGGCAGCAGGGCGGCGAGCAGGTCGAGCCAGGCGATGGTGCCGTCGGACTCGGCCCAGCCGCCGAGGGGGACCGAGCCGGAGCGGCCGGCGTGGACGAGGCGGAGCAGGTCGCGCTCGACGCCGACGACGCCGAGGTCCGCGTGGCTGACCAGGAGCGTCAGCTGCTCGCTCCACCGGTCGGAGAGGTGGGCCAGGCCGCCGGCGAGCCGGGTGCCGGGGGCGAGGCGGACGGTCCGGATGCCGAACAGCCACGCGGCGATCGGGGCGAGCCACGGATGCTCCACGTCGGCGCCGAGCGACAGCAGCGTGACGGCGGACGGGCAGGCGGCGGCGAGGTGGTCGAGGCGGGCCTCGGGCAGGCAGCGGATGCCGGTGCGGTCCCGCTCGAACCAGACCCGCCGCCGGTCGCGGTCCGTGGCGTGCAGCCATTCGCCGGCGATCTCGTCGCGCTTGTAGGCGCAGCCGTAGACGTACCGGACGCCGTCGAGCAGGAACTCGATCTCGAACCGGGTCGGTAGCAGCCGGGCGGCCGGGTCGAGCTGGAAGGGCTCGAAGCGTTGCGTGGCGTCGTGGACGTCGCTGCCGGACACCGCGAGGGACCGCATCGTGGCCAGGGCGCGCAGGATGGTCGACTTGCCGGCGGCGGTCGGGCCGAACACCCCGCACAGCGGCGACACCCGGAGCGCCCCGATGGTGTTGTCCGAGGATCCGGCGGTACGTGAGGAGCCGGCGGAACCCTGAGCGACGGACGCGTGCGAAGGGTCAGGAGCACCAGAACAGCCGGCGCGCAGCGGCACGCCGAAGCCGCCGTCGGGGCCCGAGAGCAGTGTCAGCTCTTGGATGTCACGGACCGAGCGGGAGTTCTGGAGCCTGAACTTGAGCAGCATCGTCTACCGACGCTAAGCGTCTGCCAGCACGGCGGACAGTGTGCCGCGTAAAGATCACCAGGGATCTAACCCCGGGCCGTCGGCGACGGAGTGCGACACCGCCGTGGGGATCACGGGTTTGACGGTCTCCGTGACGAACACGGCGTGCCACATGCAGAAGACCAGCACCGTCCAGATCTTGCGGGAGTGGTCGGCCTCCTTCTTGCGGTGCGCCTTCAGCAGGCCGCGCACCACGTCGAGGTCGATGAGGTCGCCGGCGCCCGACGAGTCGAGCAGGCCGTGCGCCCAGTCGTGCATCTCGGTGCGCAGCCACGGCCGGATCGGCACCGGGAAGCCGAGCTTCGCGCGGTTGACGATCGGGTCCGGCACGACCCCGGCCAGGGCCCGGCGCAGCGCCGCCTTCGTCACCGGCGACTGGGTGCGCGAGCGTGGTGGCACCTTCAGGTCGCTCGGCAGCGTCGAGGCGACCTCGAACACGGCCCGGTCCAGGAAGGGCGTGCGCAGCTGGAGCCCGTGCGCCATCGTCATGCGGTCGGCCTTGACCAGGATGTCGCCGCGCAGCCACGTGTACAGGTCGATGTACTGCATCGTGGTGACGTCGTCGAGCGCGCTGGCCTCCTTGAAGACCGGCGCGGTGACGTCGGTGTGCCTGATGTCCGCCGTGTAGTGCCGCAGCAGCGCCGCCTTCTCCTCCTCGGTGAAGACCCGCGCGTTGCCGTAGTAGCGCTCCTCGATCGGCGTGGTGCCGCGCTCCAGGAAGCTCTTGCCCTTCACGCCCTGCGGGATCACCCGCGACACCGCCCGCAGCCCGCGCTGCATGGTGTCGGGCAGGTGGCTGACGCCGGCGAGGGACAACGGCTCCCGGTAGATCGGGTAGCCGCCGAAGAGCTCGTCGGCGCCGTCGCCGCCGAGGACCACGGTGACGTCCCGGGCGGCGCGCTCCGCGAGCAGGAACAGCGGGACGAGCGCCGGGTCGGCGACCGGGTCGTCGAGGTGCCAGACGATCCGCGGCAGCGCCCGCATCAGGTCCGCCGGGCCGACCTCCAGCGGCACGTTGGGCACCCCGAGCGCGCGGGCGGACTGCGCCGCCACCTCCAGCTCGGAGAACTGCGCGATGTCGTACCCGACGGTGTATGTCCGGATCGCCGGGTCGACCTCGGCGGCGAGCGCCACCAGGGCCGTCGAGTCGATGCCGCTGGACAGGAAGGCGCCCACCGGCACGTCGGCCCGCAGGTGCGCCTGGACGCTGTCGCGCAGCGCCGAGGTGATCCGCCGGACCAGGCCGTCCTCGTCGCCGGTCGGGGCGGGGCGCAGGTCCAGCTGGCCGTAGCGGCGGTTCGCGAGGGGGCCGCCGGGCGTGTAGACGAACGACTCGCCCGCACCCAGCCGCCGGATGTCGGGGTGCAGGGTGGACGGCTCCGGCACGTACTGCATCGTCAGGTAGTGCTGCAGGTTGGCCGGGTCGACCAGGCGCCGGCGCTCCTCGGCGACGAAGGGCAGCAGGGCCTTGCGTTCGGACGCCAGGTAGACGCCGTCGTCGGTCGTCAGCTGGTACAGCGGGCGGATGCCATACGGGTCGCGCGCGCCGAAGGCGCGCCTCGCCGAACCGTCCCAGATGACGAACGCGAACATGCCGCGCAGCCGGCTGACCGCGCTCGGCCCCCAGTGGTGGTACGCGGCGAGGATGACCTCGGCCTCCGACTCGGTGGCGAAGTCGGCGCCCCGGTCCTCGACCAGCTCCGCGCGCAGCTCGTCGGCGTTGTGGACCGCGCCGTCGAAGACGATGAGGTACCGCCCGCGGGTCACGCCCATCGGCGGGAACGACATCGGCTGCCGCCCGCCGGTGAGGTCCCGCACGGCGAGCCGGTCGGCCCCGAACACCACGTCGTCGGTGACGACCACGTTGGTGTCGTCAGGTCCGCGGTGGCGCAGCAGCTCCAGCGCGTCGACGACCGCGTCCCGGTGCGCCGCCGCCCGCCCGCGGGCACTGACGAAGGTGAGCAGCCCAGCCATCCCGTCCCTCCGCTCGTTCAGGAGAAAGTCTCGCACGCGGTACCGTCGCAGGAGGAGCACGAATTCGCAGCGATAGGACAGGCGGAGATGGACGAGAACGCGGGTGGCCAGTCGCACGATCCGGATTTCCCGGACCGGTTCATCGAGTTCATGCGCACCGGCTGGCGCGACTCGACCCTCGACGTGTCGCCCCGGCCGGAGGCGCCGGACCACGCCAAGCGCCGCGCCGAGCTGTCCGCGGCCTTCCCCGGTGAGACGATCGTCATCCCGACCGGCGTCGACAAGGTGCGCTCCAACGACACGTACCACCCGTTCCGCCCCGGCACCGACCACGCGTGGCTGACCGGCGAGCACGACCCCGACGCGGTCCTCGTGCTGCACCCCACCGGCGGCGGGCACGACGCGATCCTCTACGTGCGCCCCCGCTCGCCCCGCGACACCGACGAGTTCTTCCGCGACCGCAACCACGGCGAGCTGTGGATCGGCCGCCGGCACACCCTCGCGGAGAAGGCGACCGAGCTGCAGCTGCAGACCGCGCACCTGGACACGCTCGCCGCCGCGCTCGACGACGCCGCGCCCGGGCGCACCCGGGTGCTGCGGGGGTTCGACCCCACGGTTGACGGGGCCGTCCGGTCGGCGGATCCGGCCCGTGACGCCGAGCTGGCCACGGTGCTGGCGGAGCTCCGCCTCGTGAAGGACGCCTGGGAGATCGAGCAGCTGCAGGACGCGGTCGACGCGACGACCCGCGGCTTCGAGGACGTCGCGCGCATCCTGCCCGCCGACCGCCCGGTCAGCGAGCGGCTCATCGACGGTGTCTTCAACCTGCGCGCCCGCCACGACGGCAACGCCGTCGGCTACGGCTCCATCGTCGGCAACGGCGCCCACGCCGCGATCCTGCACTGGACCCGCAACGACGGCCGGACCCGCCCCGGCGACCTGCTGCTCATGGACATGGGCGTGGAGAACCGCAACCTGTACACCGCCGACGTCACCCGCACCGTCCCCGTGAACGGCACGTTCACCCCGTTGCAGCGCCAGATCTACGACCTGGTCTTCCGCTCCCAGCAGGCCGGCATCGACGTGATCCGGGCCGGCACCAGGTTCGACGACGTGCACCAGGCCTGCATGCGGGTCCTCGCCGAGGGCCTCGCCGACCTGGGCATCCTGCCGGTCAGCGTCGACGAGGCGATGGACCCGGCGTGCATCTTCTACCGGCGCTGGACGCTGCACGGTTTCGGGCACATGCTCGGCCTGGACGTCCACGACTGCGGCGAGGCCCGCAAGGAGCGCTACCGCGAGGGTGTCCTCGACGCGGGGTACGTCCTGACCGTCGAGCCGGGCCTGTACTTCCAGCCCGACGACGAGCTCGTGCCCGCCGAGCTGCACGGCATCGGCGTCCGCATCGAGGACGACGTCCTGGTCACCCCGACCGGCGCCGTCGTCATGTCGCAGGCCCTGCCCCGCTCCCCGGACGCCGTCGAGTCGTGGCTCGCCGCCCAGCGCGAGGCAGGACCCCGCCTGCCGGGTTAGTCCAGCCAGAACGTGTCGTGGGCGAGCATGAACTCGTCGCGCTCCAGCGCGGTCAGGCTGGACAGGTGCGGGAGGCCCTCGAAGTAGGCCTCCCGCGGCGCGCCGGGGGAGAAGTGCAGCAGCATCGAGGCGGGTTCGCCGGACTCGTTGCGGAACGCGTGGATGCCGCCCTCCGGCACGTGCACCCAGTCGCCGGGCTGCGTGGTGATCCACTCCTTGCCGTCGTAGATGCGGACCGAGCCCGACAGGATGTAGAAGGACTCGGAGATCGAGCGGTGGTAGTGCGGGTCCGGGCCGCTCGGCTGCGGGCCCATCTCCCACCGGTACAGGCCGAACTGCCCGTGCGTCGTCTGGCCGGTGGCCAGGTAGTGCACCGTGTTGCCGTTCGCGTAGGTGAACTCGGGCGGCGTCGCCGCTGGGCGGTAGGTGGCCGACAGCTCGCCGGTTGGCCCGAGGTAGTACGGCGGTGGATAGGACATACGATCACAATACGGCGCACCCGGCGCGACCTCGACGAAGCCAGGTAGGCTGTTGACCCCGTGAAGACCATCGAGCGCGTCCGCAAGCCCATCCGGACATATCACCCGCGCCGGGGGCGGCTCAGTGGTCGGCACTTCGACGCCCTCGAGCGCCTCACCACCGCGTACGGGTTCACCCCGGGGAACCGGGTCGACGTCCTGGAGATCGGGTCCGGGATGGGCGAGGCTACCCTCGAGATGGCCGCCGCGGACCCCGGCCGGCGCTACCTGGCGGTCGAGATCCACACGCCGGGCGTAGCGAACCTCCTCGCCAACATCGAGCAGCGCGGCCTGGCGAACCTGAGCGTGGTCAGCGTCGACGCCCTCGACCTGTGCCGGGAGCACATCCCCGACGGGTCCCTGGACGCGGTGCACGTGTTCTTCCCCGACCCGTGGCCGAAGGCCCGGCACCACAAGCGCCGCCTGATCCAGCCCGCCAACGTCGGGCTCCTGGCCGCGAAGCTGAGCACCGGCGGGCTGCTGCACTGCGCCACCGACGACGCCGGCTACGCGGAGTGGATGCTGGAGACCTTGACGAACGCCGCGAACCTGACCAACCGCCACGACGGCTACGCGCCGCGGCCGTCCCACCGGCCCGTCACGAAGTTCGAGCAGCGCGCCCTGGACGCCGGCCGCGTGCCCGCCGACCTGATCTTCGTGAAGTCATGAGCGCCGGACTGGCCGCCAGGGTCCCCAGGGGCGGCGACCCGGACACGGTCTTCGACGCGTTCGCGGAGTGGGCCATGGAGCAGGGCCTGGAGCTGTACCCGCACCAGGAAGAGTCCCTGATGGAGATCGTCTCCGGGGCGAACCTGATCCTGTCCACGCCCACCGGCTCCGGCAAGAGCCTCGTCGCCGCCGGGGCGCACTTCGCCGCCCTCGCCACCGACCGGACCACCTTCTACACCGCGCCGATCAAGGCGCTGGTGTCGGAGAAGTTCTTCGCCCTCGTCGCGATGTTCGGCGCGGAGAACGTCGGCATGCTCACCGGCGACGCGTCCGTCAACGCCGACGCGCCCATCATCTGCTGCACGGCGGAGATCCTCGCCAACATCGCGCTGCGCGACGGCGCGACCGCCGACGTCGGCGTCGTCGTCATGGACGAGTTCCACTTCTACGCCGAGCCCGACCGCGGCTGGGCGTGGCAGGTGCCGCTGATCGAGCTGCCGCAGGCGCAGTTCGTGCTGATGTCGGCGACGCTCGGCGACGTCACCAGGTTCGTCGACGACCTGACGGCGCGCACCGGCCGGCCGACCGCCGTGGTGAAGAATGCCGAACGGCCCGTGCCGCTCATGTTCAGCTACTCGATGGACCCGCTGCACGAGACGATCGAGGAGCTGCTCAGCACGAAGCAGGCACCTGTCTACATCGTGCACTTCACGCAGGCCGCCGCCCTGGAGCGGGCGCAGGCGCTGATGAGCATCAACGTGTCGACCCGCGCGGAGAAGGACATGATCGCCGAGGCGATCGGCCGGTTCCGGTTCACGGCGGGCTTCGGCAAGACCCTGTCGCGGCTCGTCCGGCACGGGATCGGCGTCCATCACGCCGGGATGCTCCCCAAGTACCGCCGCCTCGTCGAGACCCTCGCCCAGGCCGGGCTGCTGAAGGTCATCTGCGGCACCGACACCCTGGGCGTCGGCATCAACGTGCCGATCCGCACGGTGCTGTTCACCGCGCTGTCCAAGTACGACGGGCAGAAGACGCGGCTGCTGTACGCGCGGGAGTTCCACCAGATCGCCGGCCGGGCCGGCCGCGCCG
This sequence comes from Dactylosporangium sp. NPDC050588, assembly GCF_040654975.1. Lineage (NCBI taxonomy): Bacteria > Bacillati > Actinomycetota > Actinomycetes > Micromonosporales > Micromonosporaceae > Dactylosporangium > Dactylosporangium sp. NPDC050588. The sequence continues at coordinate 72,659 of NZ_JBFAJA010000047.1, forward strand.
GGTTCGACACGATCGGCACCGTCGTCGTGCAGGCGCCCGACCACGTCATCGACAACGAGCGGGCCCTGGCGAAGGCCGGCGACGACCCGAAGAAGCGGCGCAAGGTCGTACGCAAGAAGCCGCCGGAAGGCTCGATCGGCTGGGGCAAGCCCACGTTCGACCGGCTCGTCGACGCCGAACCCGAGCCGCTGCGCTCCAGCTTCCACGTGTCGCACGCGATGCTGCTCAACGTGATCAGCCGCCCCGGCGACGCGTTCGCCGCGATGCGGCACCTGCTGACGCAGAACCACGAGGACGTCCACTCGCAGCGCCGCCTGATCCGCCGGGCGATCGCGATCTACCGGGCGCTGCTCGCCGGCGGCGTGGTCGAGCAGCTCGCCGAGCCCGACGAGGAGGGGCGGCGGGTCCGGCTCACCGTCGACCTGCAGATGGACTTCGCGCTCAACCAGCCGCTGTCGCCGTTCGCCCTCGCCGCGATCGAGCTGCTCGACCGGGACGCGCCCGCGTACGCGCTGGACGTGCTGTCGGTGATCGAGTCGACGCTCGACGACCCGCGGCAGATCCTGTCCGCGCAGCAGTTCAAGGCCCGCGGCGAGGCCGTCGCCGCGATGAAGGCCGAGGGCATCGAATACGAGCAGCGCCTGGAGCTGCTCGACACCGTCACCCACCCGAAGCCCCTCGACGAGCTGCTCGACAACGCGTACAACCTGTACAAGCAGGGCCACCCGTGGGTCGCCGACTACCAGGTCAGCCCGAAGTCGGTGGTCCGCGACATGTACGAGCGCGCCATGACGTTCGTCGAGTACGTCAACTTCTACAGCCTGTCCCGCTCCGAGGGCCTCGTGCTGCGGTACCTGGCGGACGCGTTCAAGGCGCTGCGCCAGACGGTCCCCGAGGACGCCCGTACCGAGGAGCTCACCGACATCATCGAGTGGCTCGGCGAGCTCGTCCGGCAGGTCGACTCCAGCCTCATCGACGAGTGGGAGCGGCTGCGCAACCCGGGTGCCGAGGACGAGAAGGTGGTGCTCGACGACCGCCCGCCGGCCGTCACCCGCAACCTGCGCGCGTTTCGCGTCCTGGTCCGCAACGCGCTCTTCCGCCGGGTCGAGCTGGCCGCGCTGCGCCGCTTCGACGAGCTGGGGGAGCTGGACGGCGAGCACGGGTTCACCGCCGACGACTGGCAGGACGCGATCGAGGACTACTTCGACGAGTACGACTCGCTCGGCGTCGGCCCGGACGCCAGAGGTCCGGCCCTGCTCGTCATCGAGCAGAAGCCGGACCGGTGGTTCGTGCGCCAGATCTTCGACGACCCGGCCGGCGACCGCGACTGGGGCATCACCGCCGAGGTGGATCTCGCCGAGTCCGACGCCACGGGGTTCGCGGCGATCAGGGTCACGGCCGTGGGACCCATGTCCGACGCTTAGGCGTCGGCGGTGGTCGTGCGGAGCGCCGCCAGGAACTCCGCGGGGTGGGTGAAGGCGGCGAAGTGCGACGCGCCGTCGATCAGGACCAGGGACTTCGCCGGGGCGTCGACCTCGGCGAAGTACTCCACCGCCGGACCGGTCAGCGTGACCACGTCCTGCGCGCCCTGGAACAGGTGGAACGGGATCTCCAGCCGGGTGCCCTCCGCCCGGGCGTCGAAGCGCATGAACTGGGTGAACATCGCGTCCCGGACCGCCGCGAAACCCTTCAGCCAGGCGACCACGTCCAGCAGTGAGTAGTCAGGCTTCGTCAGCAGCAGCGAGAAGAGCTTCTTCAGGCCACCGTTGGGGTTGGACGGGTCGGTGCCCATCGACCACTGCATGCGCCGGCCCCAGGCCTTGACGTCCCAGGTGCGCGGGTCGGCGTCGAGCGCCTCGAGGGTGGCCACGCCCCGCTTGTTGCCCGCGGCGCGCAGCCGCTCCAGGGTGTCGAGCCGGCCCTGACGCTCGTTGTCGACCATGTTCACGTAGAAGTCGGTGCCGACATAGGCGCTGAACAGGTCGGGCCGCTGCCGCGCCATCGGCAGGCCGACGATCGTGCCCATCGAGCCTGCCATCAGGATCACCTTGTCCTTGCCGAGGTGGGCGCGGACGTGCTCGGCGACCTCGATGCCGTCGGCGACCATCCGCTCGAAGGTGAGCTCCTCCGGGGCGGGTGCGCCGTTGCGGCGCAAGGTCCGGCCGCAGCCGCGGCGGTCCCAGTGCACGACCGTGAAGTGCTTCTCCCACTCGCGGAGCGCGGCGGTGAACACCGAGTAGGGCGAGCCGGGGCCGCCGTGCACGACGAGCAGCACCGGGTTGGCCCGGTCCTCGCCGCGGATCTGCAGCCACTGCTCGACGCCGCCGATGGTGACGTAGCGACCCTCGACGATGCCGGCGGGGCTGGTGATGCGCGCCTCGGCGGCGCGGCGGTGCTTGAGGACCGCCCGGACGGCGAGGGGGGCGGCGGCGAGGGCGGCGACAGCGGCGGGGGCGATCAGCATCAGCGTCATGCCGAGAACTGTACGCACGTCTCACACAAACGTGCAAGAGAGATGTACAAGACGTTTGTGTCAGACGGCGCTATGCTTCGGGGCATGGGCAACAAGGAGAAGCTCCTCGAGGGCGCGCTGGCGTGCCTGCTCGACAAGGGCTACGCACGCACCACCGCACGCGACGTCGCGTCGGCGGCCGGGGTCAGCCTCGCCGCGATCGGATACCACTTCGGCACCACCGACGCGCTGCTCAACGCCGCGCTCGACCAGGCACTCGAAGCCTGGGGCGCCACCCTGGAGGAAGCCCTGCGCGGCGCCGCCGACGGGCCGGACGACGACCCCGCCGCCAGGTTCGAGGCCATCTGGGCGCGGATCATCGCGTCCGTCGAGGCGCAGCCGGCGCTGTGGAAGCTCCAGTTCGAGGTGGTCGCGCAGCTCGCCGTCCTGCCGGAGCTGCACGAGCGCTGGCAGCACTCGCTCGCCGCCGCGCAGGAGGGGCTCGCCGCGCTCTTCGGCGGGAGCCCCGGCACGGGCGCGTTCTATCAGGCGCTGCTCACCGGCGTGGTCGTGCAGCACCTCGTCGCGCCGGGCCGCGGGGTGGACGGCGCGCAGCTGGCGGCGGCGGTGCTGGAGGTGGCGGCGCACCTCCGCGGCGGTGAAGATGCCGCCGAACGCGTGTAAACGGCGCGAACCGCGGTAGCCCGTAGGTATGACCGCTGCGCTGACCACAGACCAGGGCATCCCGGTCGCCGACACCGACAACTCGCTGCGCGCCGGTGCCCGCGGGCCGAGCCTGCTGGAGGACTTCCATCTGCGGGAGAAGCTGATGCGCTTCGACCACGAACGGATCCCGGAGCGGGTCGTCTACGCCCGCGGTGCCGGAGCGCACGGCGTGTTCAAGCTGCACACGCCGCTGGACGACTACACGACGGCGGACTTCCTCACCGACCCGGACGCCGAGACCCCCGTCTTCGTCCGGTTCTCCACGCTGCAGGGCTCCCGCGGCTCCACCGACACGCCCCGCGACGCGCGCGGCTTCGCCACGAAGTTCTACACCCGGCAGGGCAACTTCGACCTCGTCGGCAGCAACATGCCGGTCTTCTTCATCCAGGACGGCATCAAGTTCCCCGACCTCGTGCACGCGCTCAAGCCGGAGCCGCACCACGAGATGCCGCAGGCGTCGTCGGCGCACGACACGTTCTGGGACTTCGTGTCGCTGCAGCCCGAGACGATGCACCACGTGATCTGGCGCATGTCCGATCGGGCGCTGCCTCGCTCGTACCGCATGATGCAGGGCTTCGGCGTGCACACCTTCCGTCTCGTGAACAGCCAGGGGCGCGGCACGTTCGTCAAGTTCCACTGGCGGCCGTCGCTCGGCACCCACTCGCTGGTCTTCGACGAGGCACAGCGCATCTCCGGCCAGGACCCCGACTTCAACCGCCGCGACCTCTGGGACGCGATCGCGTCCGGGAACTTCCCCTCCTGGGAACTCGGCGTGCAGCTGTTCTCCGAGTTCGCCCTCGACGACGTCGACCTGCTCGACGCCACCAAGCTCGTCCCCGAGGAGATCGTGCCCGTCACGCCGGTCGGGCGGCTCACGCTCAACCGCAACCCCGACAACTTCTTCGCCGAGACCGAGCAGGTCGCGTTCAACGTCGGCAACATCGTGCCCGGCATCGACTTCACCGACGACCCGCTGCTGCAGGCGCGGCTGTTCTCCTACCTGGACTCGCAGCTCAACCGGCTCGGCGGCCCCAACTTCGCGCAGCTGCCCGTCAACCGGCCGCACGTGCCCGTGCACAACCACCAGCAGGACGGCTCCCACCAGCAGCGGGTGCCGACCAGCCGGGTCACGTACTCGCCCAGCTCCCTCGCCGCCGAGGCGCCCGCCGGTTTCGTCTCCTACCCGGAGACCGTCGACGGGCCGAAGGAACGCAAGCGGAGCGTGACCTTCGCCGACCACTACAGCCAGGCGACCCTGTTCTGGAACAGCATGGCGCCGTGGGAGCGTGCGCACATCGTCGAGGCGTACCGCTTCGAGCTCGGCCGGGTCACCTCGATGGCGATCCGGGTCCGGATGGTCGAGCACCTCAACCGCATCGACCACGACCTGGCGGCGGCGGTCGCATCCGGGATCGGCGTCGAGGAGCCGGTCAGGTCCGTCGCCAACCACGGCCGCTGGTCCCCGTCCCTCAGCCAGGCCGCCGCCGCACCGGCACCGGTGGCCACCCGGAAGGTCGCGGTCCTCATGGGCGACGGCGTCTCCGCCCGCTGGGTCGCCCGCCTGCGCGACGACCTCACCGCCGAGGGCGTCGTCGTCGACCTGCTCGGCCCGGTCGACGGCACCGTGATGACCGACGACGGCCTGCCCATGGAGGTCACCCGCGCCCTGAGCACCGTGGCCTCCGTGGTGTACGACGCGGTCGCCGTCCCCGACGGGGTGCTCGCACTGCCCGTGGACGGCCCGGCGGTCCACTTCGTCGCCGAGGCGTACAAGCACGGCAAGCCGATCGCCGCCTCGGGCACCGGCGTGGACGTGCTGCTCCGCGCCCACATCCAGATCCCCGCGGCGTCCTCCCCGGCCGCTGACCCCTCGGGCGCCGCCTACGCCGCCCGCTCCGCGGGTCCGTCCGCCGGCGCGTTCAACGGCCCTCGCTCCGCGGGCCCTTCCGCCGCCGAGCCCGCGGGCACCGTCTTCGCCGCCCGGTCGACGGGCCCCTCCGCCGGCGCCACCCGCGGCCCACGCTCCGCCGCTTCCGCGCCCGCGGGCGCCTCGTCCGCCGCCCCGTCCTCCACGAGCGTCGCGGACATCGCCGACATGTCGCTCATCGTCACCGACGAGCCGGCGTCCCGCCTGCTGGCGGCGCTGGCCATGCACCGCAACCACGACCGGGACGTGACCTCGATCCCCGCCTAGCGCCGCCGCGCCCGTCCACTGGCCCTGTCCACTGGCCCGGGTCTACTGGCCCAGGGCCTTCGCTACTGGCCCAGGGCCTTCGCTACTGGCCCAAGGGCTTCTCCCTACTGGCCCAGGGCCTTCTCCACGAACCTGTGGCGGTCGACGAGCATGCGCTCGACCCGGCCCTCCGCCACGACCTGGCTGCCGTCGCGGGCGACGACCTCGAACACCAGCTTCCGGCCGTCGGTCTTGGCGAGGCGGGCCTCCACGACGACCTTGCCGCCGATCGGGGTGGCCGCGCGGTGCTCCAGCTCGACCCGCGTGCCGACCGTCGTCCAGCCCGGCGGCAGCCGCCTGACCAGAGCGCCGACGCTCGCCGCCTCCGCGAGCGCCAGCACCTTCGGCGTGCCGAGCACCGGCACGTCACCCGACCCCAGCGCCTGCGCCGTGTCGGCGTCGCTGACGATGAGCTCGACCCGGGCGACCGCGCCGACCCAGGGTGCCGCGTCCACTGAGAAACCCATGTGCTCAGCCTAGTGAGTCGCGGCTACAGTCGGGCCGATGCGTAACCTGGCGGCCTGGATCGATGCGGGCTCCGTCGTCGCCCTCACCGGCGCCGGCATCTCCACCGACTCCGGCATCCCCGACTTCCGCGGCCCCGACGGCGTCTGGACCCGCGACCCCGAGGCGATGAAGCTCTCCTCGATCGACCACTACGTGGCCGACCCGCAGGTGCGCCGCCGGGCGTGGCAGGAGCGGCTGCACAACCCCGCGTGGACCGCCGAGCCCAACGCCGCCCACCACGCCCTCGCCGACCTGGAACGCGCGGGGAAGGTCACCGCCGTCATCACGCAGAACATCGACGGCCTGCACCAGCGCGCCGGCGCCTCGAACGTCATCGAACTGCACGGCACGCTCTCCCAGACCGAGTGCCTCACCTGCGCCGAACGCCGCCCGATGCCCGAGACCCTGGCCCGCGTCACCGCCGGCGACCCCGACCCCGCCTGCCTCAGCTGCGGCGGCCTGCTGAAGTCGGCGACCATCTCGTTCGGCCAGTCGATGCACCTGCCGACCCTCGAGGCCGCCGCCGAGGCCGCCGTGGGCTGCGACGTGCTCCTGGCCATCGGCACGTCGCTGACCGTCCACCCGGCCGCCGGCCTGGTCGACGTCGCCCACAAGTCCGGCGCCATGGTCGTCATCATCAACGCGGCCGAAACCCCGTACGACCCCATCGCCCACCTTCTCGTCCGCGACCCGATCGGCGAGGTCCTGCCCCGCCTGGTCGCCGGCTGACCTTCTCCGCGGTCCGCCCGACGAGGCGCTGCCTCACCCGCCCGCCGGCCGCCCGGCCGACTCGCCCGCGATGCGTTCGGCGAGGTGCTGCCCCGCCCGACCGCCACTGCCCGCGCGGCAGCTGGCTGCCGTACCCGCGGCGGACCGCGGCTGCGCAGCCAGCGGGAGAGCGGTCGCCGGGCCCAGCCACGCGGCGACCAGGTCCTGCGGCGCGGCGACCAGGTCCTGCGGCGCGGCGACCGGGTCCGGCGGCGCGGCGACCGGGCCGGGCGGTGCGGCGACCGGGTTCGGCGGTGCGGCGGTTGGCTTCGGCGGCGCGGCGACCGGGTTCGGCGGCGGTGCGGCGGTCGGGCTCACACGCGCTCTCGTCCGTGACCGGTCGGCGAGGTGCTTGCCGTGCCTGCGGCGGGCCGCGACTGCGCCGGCGGTGGGGAGCGTCCGCCGGGTTCAGTGGTGCGGCGGCCGGGCTCGGCGGCGGTTCGGTGGTCGGGCTCGCACGTGCTCTCGTCCGCGATGCGTTCGGCGAAGTGCTTGCCGTGCCTGCGGCGGCCCGCGGCTGCGTAGCCAGCGGCGGCGCGGCGACCGGCTCCGGCGGCGGTGCGGCGGTCGGGCTCACACGTGCTCTCGTCCGTGACCGGTCGGCGAGGTGCTGCCGTGCCTGCGGCGGGCCGCGACTGCGCAGGCGGTGGGCCGTGACTGTGCAGGCGGTGGGGAGCGTCCGCCGGGTTCAGTGGTGCGGCGGCCGGGCTCGGCGGCGGTTCGGTGGTCGGGCTCGCACGTGCTCTCGTCCGCGATGCGTTCGGCGAAGTGCTTGCCGTGCCTGCGGCGGCCCGCGGCTGCGTAGCCAGCGGCGGCGCGGCGACCGGGTCCGGCGGCGGTGCGGCGGTCGGGCTCACACGTGCTCTCGTCCGTGACCGGTCGGCGAGGTGCTGCCGTGCCTGCGGCGGGCCGCGACTGCGCAGGCGGTGGGCCGTGACTGTGCAGGCGGTGGGGAGCGTCCGCCGGGTTCAGTGGTGCGGCGGCCGGGCTCGGCGGCGGTTCGGTGGTCGGGCTCGCACGTGCTCTCGTTCGTGACTGGTAGGCGAGGTGCTTGCCGTGCCTGTGGTGGGCCGCGGCTGCGTAGGCGGTGGTGGAGCGGCCGGCGGGTCCGGCGGTGCGGAGTCGGGCGGTGCGGAGTCGGGCGGTGCGACGATCGGGTCCGGCGGCGGTTCGGTGGTCGGGCTCGCACGTGCTCGTCCGTGACCGGTCGGCGAGGCGCTTGCCGTGCCTGGTTGCCCGCTGGCTGGCGCGGTGGGCTGCTGCTGCACCCGCTGCGGGACCGTCGCTGTTACACCGGCGGATGGGGCGCGGCTACAGGGCCCGGCGGCGTGGCAATCGGGTCCGGCGGTGCAGCGACCGGGTTCGGTGGCGGAGCGGCGACCGGGTTCGGTGGGGCGGCGATCGGGCCGGGCGGTGCGGCGTGCGGGTCCGGCGGCGGTGCGGCGACCTGGTCCGGTGGTGGGGCGGGCGGCTTCCGGAGCGAGACGGCGACGGCGGCGTGGCGGGCGGTGCGGGAGGTGGCCGCGAGGAGGTCGGCGAGGGCGTAGGCGTCGGCGGTGGCCCGGTGGCGGCCGACGGCGTGCAGGCCGCCCGCGGTGTCGACGTGGACCGTCGCGAGGTCCAGGGCGCGTTGCAGCGGGCCCTGGACCACCCTGACGCTCTGCACCCGGGCCAGCGGGACCACCACCAGCTCTCGGGTCAGGACGCCCTCCCGCACGACGACGACCGTGTCGGTGACGCCGATGCCGATCCGGGACCACGCCAGGGGCGCGAGCCACCGGGCGCGGCGGGGTGGGCCGGTGACGGAGACCGTGACCGCGTCGACGGGCGGCCAGTGGCCGGCGCTGGCCGGCGGCGGCATGGGCGGGGGTTTGGCGGGGCGGGCGTGGACGGCGGCGGTGAGCACGGTGGTGACGACCGCGAGCGTGTCGGGGGTGGACGCGACCGGGACGAGTGTGCCGGTGCGCAGCTGTGCCTCGCCGTGGCCCGCGTAGCCGGCGACGTCGAGGCGAGCGCGGGCCCAGCCGGCGCGGCGCCACAGGAGCGGCCAGGTGACCTTCAGCCCCTGGACGCGGTGCGGCGGGACGGTCTGGCTGCGCTTGTTGAGCAGGCCCTGGCGCAGGCGGAGCGCCGCGGCGTCGGTGCCGATGGTGAAGTCCCACTCGTCGAGGACGCGGCGGACGGGGACCTGGAAGACGCTGAGGAACGCGGTGATCGTGCTCGCCGCGCCGATCAGGGTCCAGGTCGGGTCGAGGGTCGCCTGCCAGGCGACGAACGCCAGGCCGGCGGGGACGGTCAGGGCCTGCGGGGTGAGCAGCTGCGCGAGCAGGAGCCGGCGGTTGGCGACGGCGAAGACGCGCGACTCGCCGGCGCCGGTGTCGGTGGTGGCGGCGTGGGTGTGGGGGACGCCGGTGGACAGGCCGATGAGGCGCGCGCGCAGGCCGGCGGCGCCGGCGACGGTCAGGTAGGCCAGGGGCGCCTCGGTCTTGCTGGCGCCGATCACCTCCAGGCGCAGCTCGGCCAGGCCGAAGACGCGGGCGAGCAGCGGCCGGACGACGTCGATCGCCTGCACCCGCTCCAGGGGGATCGTCCTGGTACGGCGTGAGATCAGCCCCTCGTGCACCCGCAGCTCCCGGCCCACGATCTCGTAGCCGGTGACGAACCAGACGACGGCGGAGACGACGACCGCCGCGACGAGGATCGCGCCCATCGCGGCCAGCCAGTGCACCAGGCCCAGGTCCGACAGGCCGCGCCAGGAGACGGCGGCGGCGGCGAACGCCACCAGCTTCGCCCCCTTCAGCAGCGGCGTCAGCGGGTGGAGGCGCTGTCTCACAGGCCCTCTTCGCGGATCTCGCCGAGCGCGGCGAGCCGGTCCCGAAGCCGGGTCGCCTCCGCGGCCTCGAGGCCCGGGACGGTCGCGTCGCTGGCCGCGGCGGCGGTGTGCAGGGTGACGGTGGCCAGGCCGGCGGCGCGCTCCAGGGGGCCGGCGGTGACGTCGACGAACTGCATCCTCGCGTACGGGACGATCGACAGCCGCCGCACGAGCAGCCCGTGCCTGACGAGCAGGTCCTCGGCCCGCTCCGCGTAACCCCAGGCGCGCACCGACCGGCGCACGAACACCGCCCGGAGCCCACCCAGTACCAACGCCGCGAACGACAACAGGAAGAACCAGGGGCTGACGAGCAGCGCCGCGACCGCGCCCGCCACCGCGAAGGCCAGGGTCCAGGCGCTCAGGACGGCGAGGCGCAGCCAGAAATAGCGAGGGGAGATTGATCGCCAAATAACTTCCAGGGGCGGCGCGGTCACGTCGTCACCTCCGCTGCGCTACGGTGCCGACGCGACCAGGTGCTGAGCCCATGGTGACGGGCCGCTCCGCTGCGCTCCGGTCCCGTCACGTGTCGAGCGTATCCGCTGCCACGGGGATGACGTCGCGGAGGAAACCGCGTGCGGTCAGGAAGTCACTCAGCGTCGTGCGGTGGGTGTCACACGCGAGCCAGATCTTGCGGCGCTCGGGCGTGTGCAGCTTCGGATTGTTCCAGCGCAGCTGCCACTTCGCCTCGGCGCGACAGCCTTTGGCCGAGCAGATGAGGGGATCCACGCGGCCAGTCTGCCAGCGGTGGAGCAGAGGATGAGCGCCGGGCGGCCACGGGGGAAGCCGCCCGGCGACGGGGTGAATCGTACCCACTCGGGTACGGGTGATGTCCAGTCACCCGAGGTGTCCGATCCGAAAATCCCGCCCAATCACTGGTCACTTTTACGACTAATACGTAAAAATCGGTCGCGGGTAGGACTCTCAGAAGCTTCCCAGTGACGTCGGATCGCGTTCGGTTGGTGCGGCGTGCGAGGCTTGGAGTCGTCTGTACGCCAGCAAGCAGTGGAGGACCGGTGACCCAGCCGAGCAACCCCGTCTCGCCGCCAGGTGGGCAGGTCTCGACGCCCGCGCAGGACGCGACCGTGCTGGAACGCGCCCTGTTCGAGGTCAAACGGGTCATCGTCGGCCAGGACCGGATGATCGAGCGGATGTTCGTCTCGCTCCTCGCCCGCGGTCACGTGCTGCTCGAAGGCGTTCCCGGCGTCGCGAAGACCCTGGCCGTGGAGACCCTCGCGCGGGTCGTGGGCGGCACGTTCTCCCGCATCCAGTTCACGCCCGACCTCGTGCCGGCCGACATCGTCGGCACGCGCATCTACCGGCAGTCCAGCGAGAAGTTCGACGTCGAGCTCGGCCCGGTGTTCGTCAACTTCCTGCTCGCCGACGAGATCAACCGCGCGCCCGCGAAGGTCCAGTCCGCGCTGCTGGAGGTCATGGCCGAGCAGCAGGTGTCGGTCGGCGGCGAGACGTACGAGGTGCCGCGGCCGTTCCTCGTCATGGCCACGCAGAACCCGATCGAGCAGGAAGGCGTCTACCCGCTGCCCGAGGCGCAGCGCGACCGCTTCCTGATGAAGATCCAGGTGGGGTACCCCACCGACAGCGAAGAGCGCGAGATCGTCTACCGGGTCAGCGTGAAGACCCCGGAGCCCGTCGCCGTGCTCACCCCGACCGAGCTCATGGCGCTGCAGGACAAGGCCGACGACGTGTTCGTGCACAACGCGCTCGTCGACTACGCCGTGCGGCTGGTCGTGGCGACCCGCTCCCCGGCGGAGCACGGGCTGGCCGATATCGCGCAGCTCATCCAGTACGGTGCGAGCCCCCGCGCCTCGCTCGGCATCGTCCGCGCGTCCCGGGCCCTCGCGCTGCTGCGCGGCCGTGACTACGCGCTGCCGCAGGACGTGCAGGACATCGCGCCCGACATCCTGCGCCACCGGCTCGTGCTGTCCTACGACGCGCTCGCCGACGACATCCCCGCCGACGACATCGTCAAGCGGGTCCTCGCCGCCGTGCCGCCGCCGACCGTCGCGCCGCGCCAGCAGGCCGGCCCGGGCGGCCACGGCGGACCCGGCGGCCCCGGCGGGCCCGTCCCCACCACGATCACCACCTGGCCCGGCCGTTGAAAGGCCGGTGATCCATGCCGACCGACGACGCCCGCGCCGAGGTTGTGCTCAACCGCATGCAACTGCTCGTCACCCGCAAGCTCGACGGCCTCCTCCAGGGTGACTACCTGGGCCTGCTGCCCGGCCCCGGCACCGAGGCCGGCGAGTCGCGGGAGTACCGGCCGGGCGACGACGTGCGGCGCATGGACTGGCCCGTCACGGCCCGCACGACCCTGCCGCACGTCCGGCAGACCGTCGCCGACCGGGAGCTGGAGACCTGGCTCGCCGTCGACCTGTCCGCGAGCCTCGACTTCGGCACCGCGCGCTATCTCAAGCGCGACCTCGCCATCGCCGCGGCCGCCGCGGTCTCCCACCTGACGGTCCGCGGCGGCAACCGCATCGGCGCCGTCGTCGGCACCGCCGGGGACATGCACCGGATGCCGGCCCGCCCCGGCCGCAAGGACGCGCAGGGCCTGCTCCGGGCGATCGCCATGACGCGGGCGCAGACGGGCCGCGCCGACCTCGGCGCGCTCATCGACATGCTCAACCGGCCGCCCCGGCGGCGCGGCATGGCGGTCGTCATCTCCGACTTCATGACGCCGGTCAGCCAGTGGTCCCGGCCGCTGCGCAAGGTCGGCGTCCGTCACGACCTCCTCGCCGTGGAGATCGTCGACCCGCGCGAGCTGGAGCTGCCCAACGTCGGCGTCATCGCGCTCGTCGACCCCGAGACCGGCCGCACCCACGAGGTGCAGACCGCCGACCCGAAACTGCGCCACCGCTACGCACACGCGGCGGCCGCCCAGCGCGCCGAGATAGCCTCGGCACTGCGCGGCGCCAACGCCGCGCATCTGAGACTGCGCACCGACTCCGACTGGCTGCTCGACATCGTCCGGTTCGTCGCGGCACAGCGGCACGCCCGGACGAGGGGGACGACCCGATGATTCGTTTGCTGTCACCGTGGTGGCTGCTGTCGCTGCTGCCCGTCTTCGCCGTCATCGGCGTGTACATCTGGCGTCAGCTGCACCGGCGTGCCTTCGCCGTGAAGTTCACCAACGTCGACCTGCTCAGCAGCCTGGTGCCCAAGGGCATCGGCGTGCGCCGGCACGTCAGCGCCGCCGCGTTCCTGCTGAGCCTGCTCGTGCTCAGCTTCGGCATGGCCCGGCCGTCGGTCGACACCAAGGAACCCCTCGAACGGGCCACCATCATGCTCGCCATCGACGTCTCCCTGTCGATGCAGGCGACCGACGTGCAGCCGACCCGCATCGAGGCGGCCAAGTCCGCCGCCACCGACTTCGTCAAGCAGCTCCCGGCGTCGTTCAACGTCGGCCTGGTCTCGTTCGCGAAGACGGCGAGCGTCCTGGTCTCCCCGACGAAGGAACGCGGCTCGGTGCTCCAGGCGATCGACGGACTCACCCTGCAGGAGTCGACCGCCACCGGCGAGGCCGTCTTCACCAGCCTCGACGCCATCCGCACCGTCCCCGCCGACGGCGCCTCGGGCCCGCCACCGGCCCGCATCGTCCTGCTCTCCGACGGCTTCCGCACCGCCGGACGCTCCCTCGAGGACGCCTCGGCCGCCGCCTCCGCCGCCAACGTGCCCGTCTCCACCATCGCGTTCGGCACCGACGAGGGCGTGGTCCGCATCGGCAACACCCCGCAGCGGGTCCCGGTCGACCGGGCGTCGCTGCAGAAGGTCGCCGAGACCACCAAGGGCTACTTCTACGAGGCCGCCAGCAAGGACGAGCTCAAGCGGGTGTACACCGACATGGGCAGCTCGATCGGCTTCAAGACCAAGCCCCGCGAGATCACCCAGTGGTACCTCGGCGGCGGCTTCCTGCTCGCCCTGCTCGCCGGCGGCCTGAGCCTCCTGTGGGGCAGCCGCCTCCCGTAACCGCTCCGGTGCCCGCCGCCCGTGATGATCAAGTAACGGACCCGGCTGTCATGACGACCGGATCCGCGATCCGATCACGGCGGATCCGGCCAGCGCGTCATCGTCGGTTATGTCGACTCGCTTCGCTCCCCGACATAACCGAAATTTCGGATATGTTCGCGCCAGCGGACATATCCGCGAGGGGCCTGACCGCACCTACTCCGTGATCCCGAAGGGTTCCGATAGCCAGGGCTGCCAGAATCATTCGGGATCATGAGGAACCACCCACACGGCCCACGGCGGAGAACGACCACCGGGATGCTGCGCGCACGCGGGCGAGGCTGCCGCGCGCAGCGCTGGCAGTGCGAGCGGAGCGAGCATTGGGGGGTCCGGGGTGAGAATCCCCCGGCGGGACCCGCCGCGCCAGCGGTGGGGCGGCGAGCCAATGGCCGAAGGCCAAGGGCGGGAAACAGCGTTAGTGTGCGCCGACGAGGTAGAAAAGGGCGGCAACCCAGACTGCGGCCAGGAAGAATCCAATGGGCGCGATGTAGCGGCTCATGACGTGCTCCCAACGGTGTGTCTCAACAGGAACGGAGAACAGACACGCGGAGCCGTGACAGGGGAAGGACTACACCCTGTCACGACTGGAAGGATCGCTACTTCGCACAGCGATCACCTCCAGGGAGCCGCAGCCGCACCGGGCGGTCAGCGAAAAGCACGAGCAGACGCCGCCATGGTACCGCCACGCCTCATGGCTCACATCAGCCGACCGGCGAGTTGCCGGGTACCCGTCAGTAACACCTAATCTCCGTACAGCTGATCGCAGCGCATCACGGAGCATCACAGAAGCAGAAAGGCGGCAACGTGGCGAGGACCGTGCTGGTCACCGGCGGTAACCGTGGGATCGGGCTGGCAATCGCGCAGGCGTTCGCGGCGCAGGGTGACAAGGTCGCGGTGACCCACCGGGGCTCCGGCGCCCCCGACGGGCTGTTCGGCGTGCAGTGTGACATCACCGACAGCGCCGCCGTCGACGCCGCGTTCACGACGGTGGAGGCCGAGCTCGGCCCCGTCGAGGTGCTCGTCGCCAACGCCGGCATCACCGACGACACGCTGCTGCTGCGGATGAGCGAGGACCAGTTCACCCGCGTGCTCGACACGAACCTCACCGGCTCGTTCCGCTGCGCCAAGCGGGCCACCAGCAAGATGCTGCGGGCGAAGTGGGGCCGGATCATCTTCATCTCCTCCGTCGTCGGCCTGTACGGCGGACCCGGCCAGGTCAACTACGCCGCCAGCAAGGCCGGCCTGGTCGGCATGGCCCGGTCGATCACCCGCGAGCTCGGCAGCCGCAACATCACCGCCAACGTGGTGGCGCCCGGGTTCATCGAGACGGACATGACCGCCGTGCTGCCCGAGGCGACGCAGGCCGAGTACAAGAAGGCCATCCCGCTCGGCCGGATGGCGAAGCCCGAGGAGGTCGCCGGCGCGGTGACCTGGCTCGCGAGCGACGCCGCCGGGTACATCACCGGCGCCGTCATCCCCGTCGACGGCGGCCTGGGCATGGGTCACTGACTTTTCCGGACACAGAGGAGAACCATGAGCGGACTGCTCGAAGGCAAGCGGCTGCTGATCACCGGGATCATCACCGACCAGTCGATCGCCTTCTCCGTAGCAAAGCTCGCCCAGGAGCAGGGCGCGACCGTCGTGCTGACCGGGTTCGGCCGGCTGTCGCTCGTCGAGCGGATCGCGAAGCGGCTGCCGCGCGAGGCGCCGGTCATCGAGCTCGACGTGACCAACCCCGAGCACCTCGCCGGCCTCGCCGACAAGGTCCGGGAGCACGTCGACGGGCTCGACGGCGTGCTGCACTCGATCGGCTTCGCCCCGGCCAGCTGCCTCGGCGGCGGGTTCCTGGACGCGCCGTGGGAGGACGTCGCGACCGCGCTGCACGTGTCGACGTTCTCCTACAAGTCCCTCGCGGTGGCCTGCCTGCCGCTGATGGAGTCCGGCGGCTCGATCGTCGGCCTGGACTTCGACGCCACGAAGGCGTGGCCCGTCTACGACTGGATGGGCGTCGCCAAGGCCGGCCTCGAGTCCGCGAACCGTTACCTGGCCCGGGATCTCGGCCCGCGCGGGATCCGGGTCAACCTGGTCGCGGCAGGCCCGCTGCGTACCATGGCGGCGAAATCCATCCCCGGCTTCGCGGTGTTCGAGGACTCGTGGGCGAAGACCGCGCCGCTCGGGTGGGACCTCAACGACCAGGTCGCGGCGGCGAAGGCCTGCTGCGCGCTGCTGTCGGACTGGTTCCCGGCCACGACCGGCGAGATCGTGCACGTCGACGGCGGGTACCACGCGGTCGGCTCGTCCTGACCCTCTGGTAACAATGGGGCGTGGCTTATGACGCGTTCCTGCTCGTCTCGTTCGGCGGTCCGGAAGGGCAGGACGACGTCCTGCCCTTCCTGGAGAACGTGACCCGGGGCCGCGGCATCCCCGCGTCGCGCCTCGCGGCGGTCGCGGAGCACTACCGGCACTTCGGCGGCGTGTCGCCCATCAACGCGCAGAACCGCGCACTGATCGACGCGTTGCGATCCGAGCTCGACCTGCCGATCTACTGGGGCAACCGCAACTGGCACCCGTTCCTGCCCGACACGGTCGCGCAGATGCGCGACGACGGCATCCGGCACGCGCTCGCGTTCGTCACCAGCCCGTTCGGCTCCAACTCCTCGTGCCGCCAGTACCTGGACGACATCGCGGCAGCCCGATCCACGGTGGGCGAGGACGCCCCGGCGATCGACAAGATCCGGCACTTCCACGACCACCCGCTCTACATCGAGTCGCACGCCGCGGCCGTACGGGCGGCCCTCGCAGAGCTGCCGTCCCGGCTCGCCGCGCGGCTCGTCTTCACCGCGCACTCCATCCCGACCGCTATGAACGCCGCCTCCGGGCCTGGCGGCGCCGGCCGGTACCAGGCGCAACTGCTGGAAACGGCGGCCCTGGTCGCCGCCGCGGCCGCCCCCGAGCTGCCCTGGGACCTGGTCTGGCAGAGCCGCTCCGGCCCGCCGCAGGTGCCGTGGCTGGAGCCCGACGTCAACGACCATCTCGAGTCGCTGGCGGCGGCAGGTGTACGGGAGGTCGTGGTCAGCCCGATCGGCTTCATCTCCGACCACCTGGAAGTGATCTGGGACCTCGACAACGAGGCGCGGGCCACCGCCGCGCGACTCGGAATCGCCTTCGCCCGCGCCGCCACCCCCGGCGTCGACCCCCGCTTCGTGACGATGATCCGACAGCTCGTCGATGAGCGCGTGCTTGCTCACAGTAACGTTCGTCACGCGCTCGGAACCGTCCCCACCTGGGATTTCTGCCCGGCCGACTGCTGCGTGTCACCGAAACGCGTATAGGCACGAAACGTTTCTGAGGGAGCATGTACGCGTGAGAGAACGCAAGCCCATCGAGTCCTGGCTCACCGACATGGACGGGGTCCTCGTGCACGAGGGCGAGCCCGTGCCCGGCGCACCGGAGTTCGTCAACCGGCTGCGCTCGTCCGGCAAGCCGTTCCTGATCCTGACCAACAACTCCATCTACACCGCCCGCGACCTCCAGGCCCGCCTGCGGCGCATCGGCTTCGACGTGCCCGAGTCGGCGATCTGGACCTCGGCCCTGGCCACCGCCCAGTTCCTCGACACGCAGCGCCCCGGCGGCACCGCGTACGTCATCGGCGAGGCCGGCCTGACCACCGCGATGCACGAGGTCGGCTACATCCTCACCGACACCGAGCCCGACTACGTCGTGCTGGGGGAGACCCGCACGTACAGCTTCGAGGCCATAACGCAGGCGATCCGCCTCATCAACGACGGCGCCCGCTTCATCTGCACCAACCCCGACGCCACCGGCCCCTCCAATGAGGGCGCCCTCCCCGCCTGCGGTGCGGTGGCCGCCCTCATCTCGAAGGCGACGGGCATCGAGCCGTACTTCATCGGCAAACCCAACCCGATGATGATGCGCTCGGCCCTCAACAGCATCGACGCCCACTCCGAGACCACCGCCATGATCGGCGACCGCATGGACACCGACGTCCTGTGCGGCCTCGAGGCGGGCCTGGAGACGATCCTGGTCCTGAGCGGCATCTCGACGGTCTCGGACGTGGAACGCTACCCGTACCGCCCGTCCCGCATCATCCCCTCCGTGGCCCACCTGATCGACGAGGTCTGACCTGGCTCTTCACTGCTGAAACTACGCGCTGTGGCGGCATGGTTGCGGCTCTGAAGATCGATTAGGTAAGCCTTGGTACGGTGCTAGTGAAACGGCCGGCGCGCCACCGGGACCCCTCCGTGACCACTGCCACGCCTAGGCGAGCAGTGCCCAGCAAGCCCGGCCCGCCATCCGACCCGACGCCCCCGCGCGACGTGCCGCGCGAGGCTCTGCGCGACGTGCCGCGTGATGCTCTGCGCGACGTGCCGCGCGAGGCATCGAGCCTGGGCGGGGCGCTGCTCGTGGGCGGGGGTGTTTCCGGGTGCGTCGCTGGTGTGGTTGGGCGCGAGCTTTCGGTGATCGGGAAGACTTTGTGTAGCCCTGGCTACCCAAGGTCTACCGGATCATGACCCCGGAGGGTGTGTCGGCCGAGTGGAGTGCGCGGTGGGCCGGGATGTGCTGGGCACTCCCGAGGCGGCCGGCTGGCACCTCGAAGCGGTCGTCGCCTGCCACATCCGGGCGGTGGCGGGCGGCGGGTGCTCAAGGTCACCGGATCATGACGGTCCGGACCGTGGCCGTCGGATGTGGGGCTACGAGGGGCGACCACCGGATGCGGCGCGCACGCGCAATCCCAGCCACGCGCGCAAGCGCGGGCTGTGCGCCGCGCAGCGGCGCATTGGGGTGCGGGTGAGAATCCCCGCCGGGCCCCGCCGCGGCAGCGGTGGGGGAATTACAGCTCAGATCAGGGGGGCGTTGCAGGCGGCTACCAGGGCGCGGCGGCAGGCGGTGGTGAGGGGGCGGAGGGCGGCGTCGCGTTGCTGGACCTCGTAGCCGTTGATGGCGCCGCCGGGTGCGGCGTGTTCGGCGAGGGCGAGCACGCGGTCCAGGATGGCCGCGCGGGCGTACAGGCGGCGGGCGCGCGGGTCGTAGCCGGGTGGCAGGTCGGTGGCGCCGTCGGGTTTGCGGAGGGCCTCGATCGCGCCGGCGAGCTCGGGGCGCCACTGGGCGATGTCGAGCTTCGCGAGGGTGCGGGTGGCGGTCGCCAGCTCGGCGGACAGCTCGGCCTCGGCCTCGGCGGTCGAGGGGCCGTCCAGCGGGGCCGGGACGGCCGCGGGTAAGACGAAAACCTGCCAGCGGACGGTCTCGAACTCGTCCCCCGAGCCCGAGGTGTGCAGGCGGACCTCCGGCACGAAGCCGAGGCCGCCCGCGATGACGCCCTCGCCGGCGAGGAGTGCGGCGCTGCTGAAGGGGCCGGGGCCCGGCAGGCCGCGGGGGTCGCCCGGCGCGGGGAGCACCAGGCGGACCTCGTCCGGGTGGAGCTTGGACAGCGCGGTGATCGCATCCACGAGGGATACGTCGGTCCACGTGCCGGGGACGTCGGAGACCATGTGCTCCTCGTCGCCGGAGATCTCGGCGGCGGCGTCGTCGCACGGCACGAGGCCGGCGCGCCACGCCCGGACCCATGCCGCGAAACGCGCCGAGCGGCGCGCCTGCAGGGTCGCCGCGCGTGCTGCGGGGGACATGGGAGCAAGGGTACGTGCTGACGTGCCGGTATGTCTCGCAGGCGCTGGGGGCGTCAGCCGATACGCTTGCCGTCCATGGACGTCCTGGCGAACAACGACTGGCGGCGCCGGCGCACGGTCCCGACGGTGGACGCCGAGCTGGACCTCGTCGTGGAGGATGTGGACTCGGGGTTCTGCGGTGCCGTGGTCGGCTACCAGTTCGGCGCGGTGGTGCTGGAGGACCGGCACGGCAAGCGGCGCAACTTCCCGCTGGAGCCGGCCGCGTTCCTGCTGGACGGCGAGCCGGTGACGCTCGTCAAGCCGAAGCTGGCGGTACAGCGGCAGAAGAGCACCATCACCAGCTCGGGGTCGATCGCGGTGGCCGGGCTCACGGCGCGCGTGGCGAGGCGGAGCCGGATCTGGGTCGAGGGCATCCACGACGCGGCGCTCGTCGAGCGGATCTGGGGGCACGACCTGCGCGTCGAGGGCGTCGTCGTCGAGCCTCTCGACGGCATCGACGAGCTGGCCGCGGCCGTCGACGAGTTCCACCCCGGGCCCGTGGCCAGGCTCGGCGTCCTCGTCGACCATCTGGTACCAAATTCCAAAGAAAGCCGAATTGTCGGAAATATCCGGTCGCCTTACGTCCTCGTCACCGGCCATCCGTACATCGACGTGTGGCAGGCGGTCAAACCCCAGGCAGTCGGCATCCGCCAGTGGCCGGTCGTCCCGCCGGGGCAGAACTGGAAGGAAGGCGTCTGCGACCAGCTCGGCGTGAGCGAGCCGGCCGACATGTGGCGCCGCATCCTCGCGTCGGTGTCCAGCTACAAGGATGTCGAGACCCCGCTGATCAACGCCATGGAGCGCCTCATCGACTTCGTGACCGAGCCCGACGAGGACCTGGACGACGACGAGGACGCCTAAAGGCGAAGGCGAAGACGAGGACGGCTGAAGGCGAAGACCTGGACGGCCTGGAGGCGAAACGGGCACGAAGACGGGGACGCCTAGAGCGCAGGCCACGGATCCCGGCTGAAGAGGAACGTCGCGACGTCGAGCGCGACCACCGCGCCGTCCCCGTCACGCACCACCCGCAGCAGCTCCCCGTCGCAGTCCCCGGACAGCCCGCGCCACACGTCCGGCGCGGGCCCGTCCGGCACGAAACGCCACGGCGTGCCCCCGGCGGTCAGCGGCGTCACGACCAGCTCGCCGCCGGCCCAGCCGACCTCGTGCTCGCGCCCCATCCACCACCACCGGCCGGTCAGCGGCAAGATCTCCGCCGGCGGCTCCTCGCGCGGCCGCCACGACGCCACCCGCACGGGCTCACGGTCCAGCACCGCGCCGAGCAGGTCCAGCCCGAAGCCGCTGAGGCCGCCCGAGTCGCGATAGCGCATGGTGTACGCGTTGGCGAACGTGACCACTGCTGTGCGTGACGGCCGGTGTACGGCCAGTACCGCCAGGTAGCCGGGCATCGAGCCGGTGTGACCGACGAACACCCGCTCCCCGCGCCGCCACAGCTGCAGGCCGAGGCCGTGCCCCGCGGTCCAGCCGTCGAGGTCGCTGAGCACGATCGGCGCGCACATCTCGTCGAGGGTCGCCGGCGCGAGCACCGCCGGGTCGGGCTCGGCCAGGAACGCCGCCCAGCGCCCGAGGTCCTCCACCGTCGACCACAGCTGGCCGGCGGGTGCCATCGCGGCCGCGTCGTGCCGCGGCTCCTCGCGCAGTTCGTCCAGCCACGGGTGCACGACGTAGCCGCGGGCGAACGGTTCGGCCTCGGCGTAGGTCGTACGGTCGAGATGGAGCGGACCGAGGAGCCGCTTCGCGAGCATCGACTGCCAGTCCTCGCCGCCGAGGCGGGCGACCATCGCGCCGAGCAGCCCGTAGGCGAGGTTCGAGTAGTGGTATCCGCGCAGCGGTGGGTAGGCGACCTTGTCGGCGGTGAGCGTGGACAGGAACGTGTCGACGTCCACCCCGGCGGCGCGCTCCCACCAGTCGCCGTCCGGCTCGCGCTGCACGCCGCCCGCGTGGCCGAGCAGCTGCCGCAGGGTGACGGTGCCGACGGGCGTGCCGGGAAGGTGGCGGTAGAGCAGGTCGTCGAGGGCCAGCTTCCCCTCGTCGCGCAGGGCCATGACCAGCGCCGCCGTCATCGTCTTCGTGATCGACCCGATCCGGAACTGCAGCCCGGCGACCGGCTGGTCGAGCCCGGCCGTCGCGACGTGCTGCAGGGCGCCGTCGCGGACGACGCCCGCGACGAGGACGGGCACCCGCCCACCGGCGTGGGCGCGGGCGACGAGGTCGTCGACGCACGAGACGGTCTCGGGCAGCAACGGCACGGCAGGCCTCCAAAAGGACGAAGCGGGGACGAAGCAGGGATGAAGCGGGCGACTGATTCCCCAACTGTGCACCGGGCCGGGCCGCACCGCGTATCGACAAGGATTCGGCAAGACGAGTGATCAGACGCGAGCGCCGCGTGCATCGGCGTGACACGATCGAAGCGTGGACCTGTGGCTGATCGTCTGGATCGTCGTCGGCGCCGCGCTCGTCGCGGCGGAGATCTTCACGACCACGTTCATCCTGCTGATGTTCGCGATCGGCGCGTTCGCCGCGGCGGGCGCCGCCGCCCTCGGCGCCGGGGTGCCGGTGCAGGCGGCGGTGTTCGCGGCCGGGTCGGCCCTGTCGTTCCTGGCGGTGCGGCCGACGCTCAAGCGCTACATGCGCCGCGACGTGCGCGACACGCAGATGGGCGTCGAGGCCCTGGAGGGCTCGACGGCGCTCGTCATCGAGGCGGTCGACCACGACAGCGGCCAGATCAAGATCGACGGTGAGTTGTGGCGGGCCCGGCCCTACGACGCGACGCAGACGTTCGCGATCGGGGATCGGGTCCGGGTGATCGAGATCAAGGGTGCTACCGCGATGGTGTGGAAGGACTGAGTCACGTGGATCCGAGTGTGTTCCTGGCGGTCGTCGTCATCGCCGCCGCCCTCCTGGCGATCGTCACGGTCGCCAAGATGGTCAAGGTCGTGCCGCAGCAGGTCGAGTACGTGGTGGAGCGGCTCGGCAAGTACAGCCGCACGCTGACGCCCGGCCTCAACATCCTGGTGCCGTTCATCGACTCGGTGCGCAACAAGGTCGACAAGCGCGAGGTGGTCGTCAGCTTCCCGCCGCAGCCCGTCATCACCTCCGACAACCTGGTCGTGTCGATCGACACCGTCCTGTACTTCAAGGTCGTCGACTCGGTCCGTGCCACGTACGAGATCTTCAGCTACCTGCAGGGCATAGAGCAGCTCACCGTGACGACCCTGCGCAACGTGATCGGCTCCCTCGACCTGGAGAAGGCGCTCACCAGCCGCGACGAGATCAACCGCCACCTGTCCGGCGTCCTCGACGAGACCACCGGCCGCTGGGGCATCAAGGTCACCCGCGTGGAGCTGAAGGCGATCGAGCCGCCGCCGAGCATCCGCGACTCGATGGAGAAGCAGATGCGCGCCGAGCGTGACCGCCGCGCCGCGATCCTGCACGCCGAGGGTCTCAAGCAGTCCCAGATCCTCACCGCCGAGGGCGAGAAGCAGGCCGCGGTCCTGCGCGCCGAGGGTGAGCGCCAGTCCCGCATCCTCACCGCCGAGGGCCAGGCGAAGGCGATCC
Source organism: Dactylosporangium sp. NPDC050588 (assembly GCF_040654975.1). Classification (NCBI taxonomy): domain Bacteria; kingdom Bacillati; phylum Actinomycetota; class Actinomycetes; order Micromonosporales; family Micromonosporaceae; genus Dactylosporangium; species Dactylosporangium sp. NPDC050588. Next base: position 95,500 of record NZ_JBFAJA010000047.1, read on the forward strand.
GGACGGTGGTCGACTCGATCCACGTGGCCAACCCGGACTCAAAGGTCATGGCGTACCAGTACCTCCAGTCGCTGCCGCAGATCGCCGCCGGCCAGTCCAACAAGCTGTGGATCCTGCCGGTCGAGCTGACGAAGGCCCTGGAGGGCATCGGCGGCGCGCTGGGCGGCATGGCGCAGATGTCCGACGCCGCCCGCATCGACCTGGTCAAGCGCAACGTCGGCGAGGAGGAGGAGTCCGAGGACGTCATCGAGGCCCGCCGCTCCGCCGAGGACGCGGCCGCCGCCGCCAACGCCGAGGCCGCCGCCGCCGCCGCGCAGGTGTCCGGCACGCAGGTGACCGCCGCCGAGCTCACCGCCGAGTTCCAGCAGCCGTCCCACGAGCTCGAGCGTTAGCGGCAGAGCTCCCAGAAGGCGACCGCCGCCGCGGCCGCCACGTTGAGCGAGTCGACCCCGTTCCGCATGGGGATCACGACCCGCACGTCGCTGGCGTCGAGGGCCTTGGCCGACAGCCCGGGGCCCTCCGCGCCGAGCAGCAGCGCCGTCCGCTCCCGCTGCGCCGCGCTCAGCGTCTGGATCGGCACCGCATCCGCGGCCGGCGTCATCGCCAGCAGCGTCAGCCCCGCCTCCCGAACCGCGTGGAGCCCGTCCGGCCACGGTTCGATCCTGGCGTACGGGATCGCGAACACCTCGCCCATGCTGACCCGCACGCTCCGCCGGTACAGCGGATCCGCGCACGACGGCGACAGCAGCACCGCGTCCATCCCGAGCGCCGCCGCGCCCCTGAAGATCGCCCCGACGTTCGTGTGGTTGTTGACGTCCTCCAGGACCGCGACCCGCCGCGCGGTCGCGAGGATGTCGGCCGCGGCGAGGTCCGGTTTGCGGTGGAAGCTCGCCAGCACCCCCCGGTGGACGTGAAACCCGGTGATCGCCTCGAGCGTCGCCTGGTCGCCGGCGTACACGGGGACGTCGCCGAGCGGGAGGTCGTCGAGCTGGCCGACGCGCTTGCTGTCGATCAGCACGGACCGCAGCCGGTAGCCGGCCCGCAGCGCCCGGCGCAGCACCAGCTCGCCCTCGGCGATGAACAGCCCGTTGGGCGGCTCCCACCGGGTGCGCAGCTCGACGTCGGTCAGCGCCCGGTAGTCACCGATCCGCTCGTCGTCCTGGTCCGTGATCGTTGTCGCGCTCAGCACCCGGTCGATTCTGCCTTGCGCCGCGATCCCGCTTCCCCGGCGGTGACCCGGGACGGGCGACACGACATCCGCACCGGGGCGTCGGCGCGGTGCCGGCATCGAGGATCGATAATCTGGGTGCGTGGACGGGCGGGCCGATCCGGTGAGCGCCGGCCGTGGTGCCCTCGTCGACCTGCTGGCCAGGTTGAAGGTCCACGCCGGCGAGCCGACCCTGCGGCAGATCGCCGACCGGCTGACCTCGGCCCGCGACGGCGGCAGGCCGTCCATCGGGTACCTCAGCGAGATCTTCCGCGGGCGGAAGACGCCCAGCGGCGACCTGGCGGTGGCGCTGGCCCGGGCGCTCGGCGGCTCCGCCGACGACCAGGTCAGGGCCAGGATCTACGCCGACGCGGCCGCGCAGGTCGCCCGCCACGGAGCCGTGACCGGCGCTGCCGCCGCGACCGGCGCGGGCGAGCCGGACGGTGCCGGCGAGACCGGGTCCGGCGACCAGGACGGTGCCGGCGAGCCCGACGAGGCGGGTGTGGCCGCTCCTGTACTGCCGTGGTGGCGGCCGGACTACGCGGCGCACGTCGAGGACCTGGTGCCGGCCGGTGGGCTCAGGGACCGCGAGGCCGAGCTGGCGGAGCTCGCCGCGTTCTGTGCCGGCGACGAGCCGTACCTCTGGATCCAGGCGGAGCCCTGGGCCGGCAAGTCGGCGCTGCTGGCGACGTTCGTGCGCCATCCGCCGCCCGGCGTCGACGTCCTGGCGTTCTTCGTCACGGCCCGCCTCGCGACCCAGTCGGACAGCAACGCGTTCGCCGGGGCGCTGGTGGAGCAGCTGACGGGCCTGCTGGAGCTGCGGCTGGACGCGTCGGCGCCCGCGACGCAGGTGTCGCGGTGGCTTCCGCTGTTACGCACCGCGGCCCGGCACGCGGAGCTGGCCGGCCGCCGGCTGCTCCTGGTCGTCGACGGCCTCGACGAGGACAAGGGCGCGGAGACCGGGTCGGGGCTGGCGAGCGTGGCGTCGTTGCTGCCGCGGCACGCCGTCCCGAACCTGCGGATCGTGGTGTCGAGCCGGCCCGACCCGCCGCTGCCGGACGACGTGCCCGGCGACCATCCGCTGCGGCACTGCCGGGTCCGCTGGCTGACGGCGTTTCCGCACGCCAGCAGCATCGCCGCCCACGCGCGGCAGGAGCTGCGGGCGCTGCTGCTCGGCGACTCGACGCACGTGGACGTCATCGGCCTGCTGACGGCGTGCGCGGACGGGTTGACGGTGGCCGAGCTGGAGGAGCTGACCGGGCTCGACCGGTTCCGCCTGGAGCGGCTCATCGGTGGGGTCTTCGGCCGGTCGGTCGCCGTCCGGCCGGTGCCCGCGTCCGCACCCGAGCCGGTGCTGCTGTTCACCCACGACGAGCTGCGCGAGCAGGCGGTGAGCGGGCTCGGCGCCGCGATCGGCCGGCACCGGGAGCGGATCCACGCCTGGGCGGACGGCTACCGGGCGAAGCGCTGGCCGGTGGGCACGCCGCAGTATCTGCTGCACGGCTACCCGCGCATGCTGCGGTCGCTGCCCGATCCGGGGCGGCTGATCGCGCTCGCCGTGGACCACGACCGGCACGACCGGCTGCTCGCCGTCACCGGCGGCGACGGTGCGGGCATGGCCGAGGTCCGGGCCGCCCAGGACCTGATCATCGGCCGGCCCGAGCCGGACCTGCGCGCCATGGTCCGTCTCGCGCTGCGCCTGGACGAGCTCACCGCCCGTAACGCCAACATCCCGGCCGGCCTGCCGGCGCTGTGGGTCGTCCTGGGGGAGCCCGCGCGGGGCGACGCGCTCGCGCAGGGCATGGCCGATCCGGTGGCGCAGAACATGGCCCTCGGCCAGCTGGCGGCCGCGGTCGCCGGGACCGTCGACGAGCGGTTCGCCCAGACGGTCGCGTGGAGCATCGTCGACGCCAAGCGGCACGAACGGTCGCTCGCCGACCTGGTCGAGACGGCGGTCAGCATCGGCGACCACCACCGCGCGGCGCGCTTCGCCCGCAGCGCCATCGACCAGGACCGGTGGACGCGGAGCATGCTGGGTCTGGTCGGCGCCGTCCTCGACGACGGCGACCTGCCGCTCGCGATGTCACTGGCCCGGTCGATCATCGACCCGGACCACCGGGCGCTGGCCATGAGCCAGCTGCTGCGGGCCTTCGGCGCCGCGGGCGACGCCGACCAGGTCGAGCGGCTCATGACGGAGGCGGAGGCCGCGGCGCACGCCGCTCGCGACCGCAGCGGCCGGTCGGTGGCGCTGGCCCGGCTGTCCGCCGCGGTCCGCGCGGCCGGCCGGAGCCGGCGAGCGGAGCGACTCTTCGCCGAGGCGCTGTCCCTGGCCCGGTCCATCACCGACCCGGCCGCCCGGTCCCGCACACTGGCCGGCCTGCTGCAGTGGGGCGCTCCGGCGCCCGGCGGCCTCGGCGACCTCGCCGCCGAGGCGGCAGCTGCCGCCAGGACGATCGACGGACAGATCGCGCGGGCGGAGCTCCTGCTGGAACTCGTCGACGCGGTCCTCGCCGCCGGCGACCTGCGATCCGCGGAGACCCTCGCCCGCCTGATCGACGACCCGCGTCTCCGCACAAGCGCCCTGACCCGCCTGCTGGAACACACCGCCCGGGCAAGCGCCACACCACCGGCCGCGGACGAACCAGCCGCGGACGAACCAGCCGCGGACGGCGCCACACCACCCGCCGCGGACTTGCCGGCAGCGGACGCGCTGGCCGTGGACAGCGCCGCACCACCGGTCGTGGGCGCGCCGATGGCGGACGGCGTCGCACTACCGGTGGTGGACGCACCGGCCCTGGACGCAGACGCGCTGGTCGTGGACGGACCGGTGGTGGGTGGTGCCGCGCCGCTGGTCGTGGACGCACCGGTCGTGGAAGCGTCGGCGGCGGATGGTGCCGTGCCGCTGGTCATGGACGCAGCAGCCGTGGATGCGCTGATCGTCGATGTGCTGGCCTCGGCTGTTGGCATCGGCGGCAGGGGGGCGCGGGCGCTGGCGTACGCGGAGCTCGCGGCGGCGCTGTACACCGCCGGCCGCCCCGACGAGACGCGACGGCTCGCCGCCGAGGTGGCCGCGGCCGCGCCGAGGATCGCCGACCCGGCGGAGCAGGCCGCGGTGTGGATCGCGCTGATCCGCCTCACCCCGTTCATCGGCGCCGGCGAGATCGAGCGGCACGTCGCTGCTGCCCACGCCGCCGCGGGCCGTTTGCAGCGGGCGCAGCGGACACCCGTCCACGCCGAGCTCGTGGCCGCGATCATCGCCGCCGGTGGGGCGGACCGGGCGGAGCGGTACGCCGCCGCCCTGCCCGACGCCGACCAGCGCGCGGCGGCGCTGACCCAGGTCGGCCACGCGGTCGCGGCCGCCGGCGACCACCGGCGGGCGGCGGTGCTCGCGGTCCAGGCCGAAACGGCCGGCCGGACGGTGGACGTGCTCACCCGGGCGCACACCCTCGGCGCCTTCGCCGCGGCGGTCGCCGTCACGGGGCGCCTCGGCCTGGCCGAACGCCTCGCCCGGTCGATCCCGGACGAGCAGCTCCGGGCGCAGGCCCTCGCCCGGCTCGCCACGACGGCCGCCAGGACCGGCGCGTTCCCGCTGGCGGAGAAGCTCGCCGGCGCGGTGCCCGACCCGGCGCTGCGCTCCCGCACCACCTGCGAGCTGGCCGCGGTCGCGGCGGCCGCCGGACAGCCTGACCGGGCCGAGGCGTTCGTCGACGCCGTCGACGACCCGGACCAGCAGGCCGAGGCGCGGACGCAGCTCGCGGAGACGCTGACCCGCCAGGGGCTGCACGACCGGGCGCAGCGCGTCGCCTCGCACCTCGCCGACCCGTTCCAGCGGGTGCTCGCCCGCATCGCCCTGATGAAGCTGGCGTCCGGCCTCGGCGGCGACGAGGCCGCCCGGCTCGCGACGGACGTCGACGCGGCGATCCGGGCGCTGCCGCACGCCGACGAGCGGATCCCGGCGATGATCCAGCTCGTCGGTGCCGTCCTCGCCGCCGACCGGGTCCGTGCGTGGCGGCTGACCGCGGAGGTCCGGGACGCCATCGACGAGCTGCCCGACGAGGAGCAGCGGGCGTGGCTGATCGTCCAGCTCGTCGAGGTCCTCGCCGCGAACGACGAGGCGGACCGGGCCGAGATCGTGGCCCGGGCCGTCGCCGACCCCGGGCAGCGGACCTGGGCGCTGGTACAGCTCATCGAGACGCTCGCCGCGGCGGGCGAGACGGAGCGGGCCGAGGCCGTCGCGTACGGGCTCGACGACCCGGACGAGCGGGCCAGGGCGCTGGCGCGGCTGGTCCGGGCCGGCGGTGCCACCGCAGGCAGGCGGGCCGAGGCGATCGCGTTCATGCTGCCCGACCCGTACCGGCAGGCGGAGGCGATGACGGACGTCGCCGCGTCGCTGGCGGAGCGCGGCGACCACGACCGGGCCGAGGCCGTCGCGCTGGCCGTCAGCGACCCCGAGCAGCAGTCGTGGGCGCTGGCCCAGGTCTGCCTGGCCGCCGTCGACGCCGGCGACCTCGGCCGGGCCGAGCGGCTGACCCGCGGCATGCCGGTCGCGGAGCAGCGGGTGCAGGCGCTGGCACCGCTGATCGCCGCGGTGCGGGCGGCGGGGGACCCGCACCGGGCGGAGCAGCTCGCCGCGGAGGCCGAGGCGGTGGTGCGGACGATCACCCAGCCCGACCGGCGGGTCCAGGCCGTCAACGCCCTGGTCGCCGTGGTGCCGCCGGCGCACGCGCACCGGCTGCTCGCCGGCTCGCTCGGCCTGAGCGGCTGGAAGCAGTGCCTGCTCAGGCTCGCCGAGGTCGCCGCGCCGGTGGTCCTGCGCGCCGCTGAGGACTACCTGGACGCGGACTCCGCTACCGCCGCTCGTCGATGAGCGCGTCGAGCCGGCCGAGGATCCACAGGGTGGTGACGGCCGCCGCGAGCTGGCCCGGGCCGGGGTGCGTGAACCCGAACCGCGTCGCGGCCTGCTCGGCGACCGCCCCCGCGGTGGAGCCGAGCGAGAGCGCGGTCGTGACGATGACGGCCTGACGGAGCGTCCAGGGCTTCGTTCGCATGTTCGTCCTCCGGTGTACTGGTCGCGAAGTGCTTGCGGCGCCCAGTACACGCGGCAAGAGGCGTTCGCCCGGCCGCCGGCGAACAACGAACCTGCGGGTGCCCGCACCGGCTGCGCGGACAGGGGGATGTTCGCCGCGCACCGGCGAACACCACCGGGTTTGGTTGAACCGGCCGCCGGATGGGCAGAGGCACCCTGCGGCAGACCGCGCCGGTGCGAATGCTCAAGCGGCACGGTTGCCGGCCGAGTAGAACGTGCGTGAACCACTTGTCACGACGGGCACTGCTGGCCGCGGCGACGCTGCCGGCCGCGGGGCTGCTCGCAGGATGCGGGGACGACGGCTCGCCCACGGCGGCGTTCGACCCGTTCGGGATCACGCCGGAGCGCGCGCTCGAGGTGGTGATCTTCAACGGCGGCTTCGGTGACGACTACGCCAAGGCGCACGAGGAGCTGTACCGCAAGCGCTTCCCCCGGGCGCAGATCAGGCACACGTCGACGAAGAAGATCGTCGGCGACCTGAAGGGCCGCTTCGACTCCGGCGACCCGCCCGACGTGATGAACAACGACGGCGCCGACCAGTTCACGACCGGCGAGCTCGTCAACGACGGTGCCCTGCTGGACCTGACGGAGCTGCTGGACAGCCCGAGCCTCGACGACCCCGGCGTGAAGGTGCGCGACACGCTGCTGCCCGGGACGGTGGAGTCGGGGACGTTCAACGGCAAGGTGTACGGGCTCAACTACATGTACACCGTCTTCGGTCTCTTCTACGACGCCACCCGCTGGCAGGCGGCCGGCTGGTCGCCGCCACAGACATGGGAGCAGTTCCTGGAGCTCGCCCCGAAGATCAAGGCGGCCGGGGTGGCGCCGTTCGCGCACGCCGGGAAGTACCCGTACTACATGGGCTGGACCATCGCCGACTGGATCCACAAGGCCGGCGGCGCCGCGGCGGCGGCCGCGATCGACAACCTCGAACCGGGCGCCTGGCAGCACCCCGCCGTGCTCGCCTCGGTGGAGCTGGCGATCGAGCTCGTCGGGCGCGGCTTCGTGCTGGCCGGCAGCGACAAGCTGTCGCACACCGAGTCGCAGCAGGCGCTCATCGACGGCCGGGCGGCGATGCTGCCCTGCGGCACCTGGCTGGAGAACGAGATGAAGGCGACGCTGCCGGCGTCGGTGAAGCTGACGATCGTGCCGGTGTGGAGCGTCGGCACGGGCGACACGATGCCCTACGGGTCGGCCCGGGCGGGCGCCTCCGGCACGTTCGCGGTGCCGACGATGGCGAAGAACAAGGCCGGCGGGCTGGAGTACCTGCGCGTCATGCTGTCCAAGCCCGGCGCGGGCCGCTTCAGCGAGCTCACGAACTCCCTGGCCAGCCGGAAGGGCTCGGCCGACGGGGTCGCCGGCTCCAGCGGCCTCGCGTCGGCCAACGAGGTCGTCAAGGGCGCCGGGAACAACCTCATGACCTGGAAGTTCAACGACTGGTACGGGGCGCTGGACAAGGCCTGGCAGGCCACCATCGCCGACGTGATGTCCGGCGCGCTGAAACGCCCCGCGGACTTCGCGGCCCGGATGCAGGCCGCCGCCGACGGGGTGGCCCGGGACAGCTCCATCACGAAGTTCCGGCGGGACGCCTGATGGCGGCCCCGAGCGGGGGTCTGACCGGGGCGCTGCGCGACATCCGGTGGACGATCGGGCGGCGGCTGCTGGCCGGGTTCGCGGTGGCGCTGGTCCTGCTCATCGCCGTGGGCGCGGTGGCGTACCGCAACACGCTGCGGCTCACCGACGACCAGCGCCAGGTCGAGGCGGCGCACGCGCTCATGTCCGAGTTGGACGAGCTGTGGAACGCGCTGCAGGCCTCCTCCAGCGGCACGCAGGCGTTCCTCGTCTCCGGCGCCGACGCCGATCTGAAGGCGCACCAGCAGGCGCAGGACGCCGCGACCGCGAAGTTCGCCGACATCGCCCGGCGCATCGGCGCCGACCCCGCCGAGCGGGACCGCATCCGCGAGCTGCGCCCGCTGCTCGACGCGCGGTTCGCGCTCATGGACCGCGTCGTGCAGGCCCGCCAGACCGGCGGCTTCGAGGCCGCCCGGAAGGTCGCCGACGCGGACCGGGCCCAGCGGCTCACGGCCGGCGTGCAGAGCGTCACCGGCGAGCTCCTCGCCGCGCAACGCCAGCGCATCGCCGCGCTGCAGGCCAGGTCGAACTCCGTCGTCGACTCGACCGAGCGCACCGTGCTCGGCGGGACGCTCATCGCCGCGGTGCTGCTGCTGATGGTCTCGCTGTGGCTGACCCGCGGCATCGTCCGCCCGATCAACGTGCTCTCCGAACGCATCGCCGAGATCGCCGAGGGCGACGGCGACCTGACCCACCGCGTCGACGAGTCCCGCCGCGACGAGGTCGGCGACCTGGCGAAGCGCTTCAACCGGTTCGCCGACAACATCGCCCGGCTGGTCCGGGAGATCGCCGAGACCGCCGACACGGCCTCGGCGGCGGCGCACGAGCTGTCGGTGATCAGCGCCGGCATGACCATGAACGCCGAGCGCACCCACGCCGAGGCCCAGGCCGCGGCCGGGGCGGCGGAGGAGGTCTCGCAGAGCGTCCACACCGTCTCGGCCAGCGCGAACGAGATGGGCAACTCGATCAGCGAGATCGCCCGCAGCACCGCCGCCGCGAGCACCGCCGGCGCCGACGCCGTCGCCCGCGCCGACGAGGCCACGGCCACCGTCACCCGCCTCGGCGAGTCCTCGGCCGCGATCAACGAGGTCCTGGGCATGATCAGCGCGATCGCCAAGCAGACCAACCTGCTCGCGCTGAACGCCACCATCGAGTCCGCGCGGGCCGGCGTGGCCGGCAAGGGCTTCGGCGTGGTCGCCGACGAGGTGCGCGCCCTGGCGCAGCAGACCGCCGAGGCCACCGAGAACATCACGTCCCGCATCGCCGCCATCCAGCGCGACGTCGCCCGCGCCGTCGAGGCCATCACCGCGACCGGCGAGGTGATCGGCGCCGTGAACGCCTACCAGGGCAGCATCGCCAGCGCCGTCGAGGAACAGTCGGCGAGCACCGCGAGCATCGGCACCCACATCGGCGGCGCCGCGGACAGCGCGATCAGCATCGCGGGCAGCGTCCGCAGCATCGCCGACATCGCCCAGGTGACGGCCGACGGCATCAGCCAGGTGACCGGCGCCGCGGGCGAACTGACCCAGGTCTCGACCCGCCTCACCCAACTGGTCGGCCGCTTCCGGACCTGACCCCGCCCGCCCCGCGGCGGAGAAAGCGGAGATCGCCCCACCCGGCGACGGGCACAGCTGGGCCATCGAGCAAGGTCGTAGTGACCAACGTCTGTGCGG